>JAFDHD010000006.1 GCA_019308995.1 Deltaproteobacteria bacterium
ATCCATCATCTGCTCCCGGCGTTCCATCATCTCGGCGATCTGTTCAGGCGAAGGCTGTATATCTGGCAACATAACGCCGCTGTTGGCGAAGACCAGCCCCGTAACCATTTCAGAATATTTCAACGCAAACTGGAGTCCAATTCGTCCGCCCATGGAGTAACCGAGCACACAGGCCCTCTCGATGTTTAAGGCCCCGAGCAAGGCATGGAGGTCATCGGCAAAAAGATCCATGGAAAATTCACCTTCGGGTGTCTCGGTCTGACCATGACCCCTGACGTCATAAGTGAGTACCTGGAACTGTTTGGTGAATTCAGGCGCCTGATTGTACCACATGGTCAGGTTATCGCTGAATCCGTGGATCAGGACTAAACACGCTCCCTCCCCGGACAGCTTATAATTCATGTTGATCCCACCTGCTTTGACCTTCATTTTTTCCCTCCTTTTTTGACCTGTTTTTAAACCAAAATTATTCGTCTTATGCCATCTGGTTACCTAAATCTCCACAGTCCGATACGTCCCTTGGGCGTAATCGCTGACGGTTCTAAAGAGCATGATCGAGAACCATAATCTGTGTGGTCTCAGGAAGATTTTCTTTGGTTAGCTCCACCTCAAAAGCATTCACCATTTTCACGTTATTCATCCCCGCGATGAAATCCTCCACCCCGTAAGGGGGAAAGGAACATTTGTCATTCTTGAAATGCATGGGAACGATCACTTTGGGCCTGACCTTCTGGCAAAGCTCCCTGGCTTCATCCAACTCCATTGTGGCCGCAGGCCCGCCAGTGGGAATAAGCAGAATATCTATATCCCCCAGGGCGGAAATCTGTTCGTCGCTTAGCGCATGCCCCAGGTCGCCCAGGTGACAAACCCTCAAGTCATCTCCAACAAAGCAAAAGATAGTGTTGGGACCTCTTTCATTCCCGTTAACTTTGTCGTGATATGAGGCTATCCCGGTAAATTCAATACCACCCGCCTGCTGGGCACCAGCGCCCCTTACAACTTCGGGCTTGCCAGGGAGACCGGCGACATGGTTGTGGTCGCCGTGTTCATGGCTTACCGTAACGATATCAGCAGCTTCTTTGATTGGTGAGTAATTTATTATTCCGCGAAATCCAGCCTCATAGGGGTCAGTTAGGATCTTTGTTCCGTTTTGCAAGCTGATACAAAACGATGCATGACCAAGCCACTTAATAATCATCTTTCACCTCCTGAATTTTTCCTGGTTCTGTTAAACAAACAGGGGCTCATACTCCGCGCCCGAGGTAATAAGTGTCTCCTGGTCGGTTTTGCTGAGAGGGGAAAAATTTTCACAGGCTTGCAGGACAAGCGGTAGCAAGTCGGGGTCCCCGGCGGTACACAGGCCGGTTACATCCTGTGAGAGCACAAAGTTGACCGCTTGTTGAATATGCTCCGGGTCCGTGAAAGGTTCATACCAGGTGTTGTAAGTCTTGGGCTGATCGCCCCATGGCCCTCGAACGATTGACTTGATGATCATGGTGCCTGCATCCTTGGCGCGGCATTGTCTGAGGAGTTCTTCAGCCTTTTGTCGGAAGCTGGCATTGGCATATAAAATAAAGTTCATGGGGAATAAGATTGAATCGAAATCAAACCGGCGCAGGGCTTCTATAAAGGTTGCAGGGGCGTTGACGCCGTGGCCGGTAATGCCAATGAAGCGAATCAAACCGGCTTCTCGCGCTTCAACAATGGCTTCGAGCGCGCCGCCAGCCATGGTGACTTCATCCAGCTGTTCCACGCGAGTGATGCCGTGAATTTGGTACAAGTCAAAATACCCGACCTGGAGCCGATCTAGAGAGCGGCGTAGTTCAGCAGCGGCGCCTGCCTTGGTGCGCTCTTGGGTTTTGCACCCCAGGAAAAAGCGATCACGTTCACGGGCCAGCCAGGGACCGAGACGTTCTTCGGCCTGGCCGTAAGTGGGCGCCACGTCAATGTGGTTGACTCCAGCCGCAATAACCCGCTCCATTACGGCATCGGCTTCAGTTTGGGACGCCTGCGAAAAAGCGTAAGAACCCAAAATGGCTACAGTGCTCATATGGCCGGTTCGTCCAAAATTACGTCTCTCCATTATTTTCACCCCGGGCAAAGAGACTGGTGTAAGCCTCTTGGCTTCAACATGTTTCTATCTGTTTCCATGATCTGACCTGATGGAAAACACATCTGCTGTATTCCTGAAATTAAAAGCAAAATAACATAAGACAGTCAGAGATGTCCATTATAACCTTCTGCTTGCCGCTCTCTGTGTTTGGCTGTATTATATTAACCCTAGTTTAGGCAGTATATTTTTGAGCAGTGATTAGTTAAATCAAGCCATACTTATTGTATTTCAGCCGTTAAAGCGATTGCTTTAAAAGGGCGATCATGTTAATTTTTCTTCGAGTTGGTTAGTTTATCCTTTTGTGGACGACAAAGAGGTCTGAAGGTTGAACCAGGATTTATTCAAACGAGAAATCCTGTCTGTGAGTGAGCTGACCGCGCGGCTTAAAAACCTAATCGAGGTCGAGTTCGGTCAGGTCTGGCTCACCGGCGAGATTTCCAACCTGCGTCTTCCGAGTTCAGGACACTGTTACATGACCCTGAAAGATGAGGGCGCCCAGCTTCGGGCAGTCATGTTTCGGAGGGAGCAGCGCTACCTTGACTTTGAGCCGGAAGATGGGCAAGAGGTTCTGGTGCGAGGCCGGGTTTCTGTTTATGAGGCGCGAGGTGAGTATCAGATCCTTATTGACTACATGGAGCCTCACGGGGAAGGGGCGCTCAGGCTGGCCTTTGAAAGGCTTAAAGCACGGCTGGCCGGAGAGGGTCTTTTTGATGAGGAACGGAAAAAGCCTCTGCCTTATCTTCCCCAGCGGGTGGCTCTGGTCACATCGCCCACTGGCGCGGCCGTCAGGGATTTCATCCGGGTGGCCAGAGAGCGGTTTGAAAATATAATCCTTTCCGTCTACCCGGTTCGGGTTCAGGGAGATGGGGCTGCCCAAGAGATTGCCGAAGCCATCGCCGACTTGAACCGGTGGGCGGACTTTGACGTAATCGTCCTGACGCGGGGAGGAGGATCGCTGGAGGATTTGTGGGCCTTTAACGAAGAGGTCTTGGCCCGGGCTGTGGACGCATCCAAGATACCGGTCGTTTCGGCTGTGGGGCATGAGATTGATTTTTCCATATCTGACTTTGTGGCCGACCTGCGTGCCTCAACCCCGTCAGCCGCCGCCGTCTTGATCTTTCAGGAAAAGGCGGTGTTGAAGATGCATGTCAACAGCCTTATCCAGCGTATGGCCTCGGCCTCCCGAGGGCGGTTGAGCCTGGTTCAAGAAAAAACGGCCCATTATCGGACACGCCTGGGTGACCCTTCCCGCTGGCTTGCAGATCAGCGTTTGCGCCTTGACGATTTAACTGAGGAATTAAACGAGACTGTACAGCAGGTTTTTAAGACCTGCCATCAGGCCATAACAGAAATTGAAGCCCGCCTGGCTCTGGTCAACCCGCGCGCCCGGTTGGAGACATACGAGGCCAAACTCACCGGTTTGAAGCAGGCTTTTAATAAGGCCGGGCAGACCCGTTTATCTCGTTCGCGCGACGGCCTCTATTCTTATACCGCCAGGCTCGGAGATTTGAATCCTTTGGCCGTGCTGAAACGCGGCTATGCCGTGGTTCGGAGGCGGTCGGATCTGGTCGTCTTGCATTCTGCGAGCGAGGTTTATCTCGGTGAAAAGCTTAACGTTCTTCTGGCAAAGGGAGAGCTGGACGTAACAGTGGATGAGGTTAGATGAATGGCAGAAAAAAAAGAAGATGAATTGACATTTGAGAAAGGTCTTGCTCGTCTGGAACAACTTGTTGAGGCTCTGGAATCAGATGAGCTCAACCTTGATAAGTCGTTATCCCTTTTTGAAGAAGGCATCAAGCTGGCTCGAAATCTCAATAAAAAGCTGGACCAGGCTGAAAAAAGGCTGGAACTGCTGCTCAAGGACGATAGCGGCGAGCTGGTGAGCGAGAATTTCGCCCTTACTTCGGAAGATGAGGAGAGTAACGATCTTGGATCTTAAGGCTTATCTTGCCCAAAGAAAAGAGATGGTAGATCGAGCCCTTGAGGAGGCCTTGCCCGAGGTTAATGGACCAGCCGAGAATTTAGGCCGAGCCATGCGTTACAGCCTTTTGGCCGGTGGCAAACGCTTAAGGCCTATCCTGTGCCTGGCTGGCGCTGAAGCGGTGGGCGCTTTGCCTGAAACAGCCATGCCTGCGGCCTTGGCCTTGGAGATGATTCACACCTATTCTTTAATTCACGATGACCTGCCATCCATGGACGACGATGATCTTCGCCGAGGCAAACCGACCAGCCATAAGGTTTTCGGAGAGGCTCTGGCGGTACTGGCCGGTGACGGGCTCTTGACCGAAGGTCTGGGTATTTTGGCCAGGGCTGGATACCAGGGCCTGATACCGTCCGACCGTGCCCTGTTCGCATTGGATGTTATTGCCCGGGCTTCAGGCAAGGAAGGTATGATTGCGGGTCAGGTGCTGGATTTGGAATCAGAAGGCCGGGAAGTGGACGAGTCGGTTGTGAGGTTTATCCACAGCCGTAAATCAGGGGCCTTGATTGCGGCTTCGGTAACGTCGGGGGCCATTTTAGGTGGAGGTACTCAGAGCCAGATCACGGCCATGAACCGCTATGGCCAGTGTGTCGGGCTTGCTTTCCAGATCACTGACGATATTCTGGATATCGAAGGGGACCCGGAGCAGATGGGGAAGAAGGTTGGGGTTGATCAGGCCAGAGGCAAAGCCACCTATCCCCGCGTTGTTGGCCGTACCAGATCCCGTGAAGTGGCTCAAGAGATGGTGGCTCAAGGGCAGGCGGCCCTGGCCGAATTTGGAGTGGAAGCTGAGCCGTTACGCAAGATTGCCGCCTATTTATTAATGAGGCGTAAATGAGGGAAAGCCAGGCCTGGTCATGGCGTAAGATTGACAGATGTCAAAGGGATTAATTGACAATATCCAACCGATCATTTTAATCAATGAGCAAAACATATTTGGGAATTTAGTTATTTATGAATTAGTTAGCCAGTTTAAATTACAAGTAATCGTGACTTCGTGAACACGATCTGGATATTCAGGAATTGATATGACGCGACTTTTAGATCAGATTGATTGCCCGGCGGATCTGAGGCGGCTTTCGATCGAAGACTTGCCTGTTATTGCCCAAGAGATTAGAGATGAGATCATCAATACGGTTTCCAAGACCGGCGGACATTTAGCGCCGTCCCTGGGCGTCGTTGAGTTGACCATTGCCCTTCATTATGTCTATGACACCCCTCCAGATCGGATCATCTGGGATGTAGGCCATCAGGCGTATGCCCACAAGCTTTTAACCGGCCGGCGGGATGAATTCAAGAGCTTACGTCAGAAGGGTGGACTCTCTGGTTTTCCCAAGCGGGCAGAGAGCGAATATGATTTCTATGATACAGGCCACGCCTCGACCGCCATTTCCGCAGGCCTGGGCATGAGTATGGCCCTGGAGTTGAAAAAGGCTCCGGGCCGGGTCATCGCTGTGGTTGGCGATGGTTCTTTAACCGGAGGCATGGCCTTTGAAGGACTCAACCAGGCCGGAGAATTGCACAAGAATCTGATTGTCGTTCTAAATGATAACGAGATGTCCATCTCCCGCAATGTGGGGGCCTTGTCCTCCTTTCTCAGCCGTAAACTCACCAAAAAAAAGGTTTATATTGCTTTTAAAAAAGAGGTTCAGAATTTCCTGCGCACCGTTCCAGGTATCGGCGAAAACATCATTCAGTTGGTCCGGCGCAGCGAGGAATCTTTTCGTGGCTTCATCTCTCCGAGTTTCCTTTTCGAAGCTTTTGGCTTCGATTATTTAGGGCCGATTCGGGGGCATCGCTTCAACGAACTCCTTGAGACTTTTATCAACAGCAAGAACCTGGAAGGACCGGTTCTGATCCATGTCATGACCCAAAAAGGCAAAGGCTACAGACCAGCAGAGAAGAATCCTGTTCATTTTCACGGTGTCGGCGCCTTTGAGGTTAAGACTGGAAATTCGAGGAAACAGACCCAGACAGCGCCTACTTATACAGAGGTTTTTGGCCAGACCCTTCTCGAGATGGCTGAGCGGGACGAGCAGATCGTGGCCATTACTGCGGCCATGCCTGAAGGAACCGGCCTTTTTTCTTTCCGCGAACGTTTTCCTGATCGGTTTTTTGACGTGGCCATAGCCGAGCAGCATGCCGTCACCTTTGCCGCCGGTCTGGCCTTGGAGGGCTTTAAGCCGGTCATTGCCATTTATTCCACATTTATTCAGCGAGCCTTAGACCAGATTGTCCAGGATGTCTGTCTTCAGAATTTGCATGTCATCTTTGCCTTAGACCGGGCCGGGCTGGTCGGTGAAGATGGGCCTACTCATCACGGGCTTTTTGACCTGTCTTTCATGCGGTTTATGCCTAATATGACCATAATGGTTCCCAAGGATGAAAATGAACTCAGGCAGATGTTAGCGTTGGCGCTTGATCTCAATGGTCCGGTTACTGTGCGTTATCCCCGCGGCCGGGGAACGGGCGCGCCCCTTGAAAAGGAAATCAGGCCCTTGACTTTAGGTCAGGCCGAAGAGTTGAGGTCCGGTCAAGACGTACTGATTCTGACTGTGGGGACCATGGTTTATCCGGCCTGTTTGGCCGCCGATACCCTGGCCGGTGAGGGTATCAATGCGAGCGTGATTAACGCGCGCTTTGTCAAGCCTCTGGATCAAGAATTGATTATTAATCAAGCCCGGATCGCGGGACGAGTGCTATGTGTCGAGGAAAACACCATCATGGGCGGCTTCGGGTCGGCCGTGTATGAACTTTTAGTTGAAAAGGGTCTGTCAGATATTCGCGTTAAACGTCTGGGGGTTCCGGATTTTTTTGTTGAACATGGCACGCAGACCGAACTGCGCCAGGACATCGGCCTTGATACAGCAGGCATCCATCAAGCGGTGCTGGGGCTGCTGAATGAGAAGTGAAAAAGGTTCGGGCCGATCAACTCACGGTCGAGCAGGGTCTGGCTGAGAGCCGGACTCAAGCCCGGGCTTTAATCATGGCTGGCCAGGTCCTGACCATGCACGATGGAGGGCTGCAGGGCCGTGTTGAAAAGGCCGGCCAGATGCTACCTCTTAAAACCGTCCTGGCTCTTAAGGATCAAGGGGTCAGGTTTGTCAGCCGGGGAGGTATAAAGCTTGACAGCGCCCTCGAGGATTTGGGGCTTGAGGTCCAAGGTCTGAGGGTCCTGGATGTCGGTGCTTCTACCGGCGGGTTCACTGATTGTTTACTCCAACGCGGCGCGGCTCACGTTACAGCCGTGGATGTCGGTTATGGCCAATTACACTGGCGGCTCAGGAAGGATTCAAGGGTCCGGGTTCTGGAGCGAACCAATGCCCGCTACCTGACCGCGGATCAATTTGAGAAGCCTTTCGATTTGGCGACAATTGATGTCTCTTTTATTTCATTGGCCTTGATTCTTCCACCAGTCAAGATGCTGGTCAGGCCTGGTGGAAAGATTTTGGCCCTGGTTAAACCTCAATTTGAGGTGGGCCGGGAGAAGGTCGGTCGTGGAGGTGTGGTGCGGGATACAAAGCTACAGGCCGAAGCCGTGAATGGCATCGCCAGTTTGGCTTTGGAAATCGGGCTCGAGGTCTGCGCCCAAGAACCGGCTTGCTTGACAGGTCCCAAGGGTAACCAGGAATACTTTTTGCTGCTCAGGCGTCCAGCCTAGACGGTGCTGTTATTTCTTAAGCTTTGAGAAAGAGACTTGAGGAGGGTTCTGGTCCTCTTTTCTTCTTTTTTCATGCGACGTGTTTCATAGACTACCGATCCGAACAGCACGGCCAGACAGACACCGGATGCGGCTAGAAATTCCATAGAATCTCTCCTTAGCAGGTTTTGTTTCATAGGGGAGCAAAAAAGGTGCCAAAGAGAGACCTGTTTGCTAATCACCTGAAAATATTTGATTTGTACGAAATAAACCGTTAACTTCTGTGCCAGATTTCTGGCAGCAGGGTCAAATAATTCCCAAGCGCCAGGTAAAAAGATGAACCTGATCCAACAGATGGACGAGATTGAACCGTTGGCGGCTCATTATCCCGCTGTTTGGAAAAGAAATTATGGGGTTAACTGGCCTGGTTGATTTAATTAAGGAGAGAATGCTTCACTGCGCTCGCAATAACATATCATTGATCTAGCTATAAAATATGACCCGCGAGGAGCACTAGCCTGAAGCAATTCTGGACTTTTCAATCGGGACCTATTTTTGCCATTTGACTCTGATCGGAGAGCTCGGCTGGGGAAGGGAATTTTGTCAAAAAAATGGCACAGACTTTGTCAGCCTGTGCCATTAAATGGAGAGAGTTATCAAGATATATTTTAATGGGCGAGCCGTTTAGAGGCCTTGAGCGGATTGAGCATCGCTTTCTTGCCCTTATTATCATTCTTGATGTGGGTTGCCAGGTTACAAACTCCCCGCCGCCATTTTATTTGCGGGTCGGGGACTGAGACGCAAAATACTCCAGTCTTGAATTCTCGAGCGCGTTCGCAGCCTTCACATTGGGGTACGATCATGTGGCATATACCACCGTTGAAATCGCAACCTTTTTTGGTCATAAAGACACATTCCACTCCCTCTTTTATGGTTTGACAATTCATTGGAACCACCCCCTTTCATTAAATTTTGGGGTGCCAAATAGGCACCCCTGCATACTCAAACGAAATCTTATAGACTATTTATTTGGAAATTGTCAATCCTTTTTTTGTATTTTTATTATTTTTATTGGGAAAGGCTTGAAATTTTTTACCATTTGTACAGCATTCTTGTTTGAACAGATATTATAAATCATTGTGGCTTATCTTTACAGGAAAGCGTATTCTGATTGAAATTGCTCAGGAAAGAGGGGCCGGCTTTTTTTATAGGTGGTCTTTCAGGCGGGCCTTTCTATTTTTATCCACTCTTCTTGAAGGGGACCCTGTCCCTGATTTTTCTTGACCAAAAGGGTTATTTTTTTATAAAATACATATAATTATTTAAATTTAAACCGTGCGGAGGCAGCTATGCCGTTTTATGTGTGGAAAGGTGTCAATTTTAAAGGCAAGAAAAGAAAAGGAAAAATAGAGGCCGATAACGAAAGGGCCGTTGAAGCCAACCTCAAGCGCCTGCGTATTACCCCGACCTCAATCAAACCTGCACCCAAGGATCTGTTTGAAAATATAGGTTTTTTAAAGCCCAAGGTAACGAATAAGAATATCATCATCTTTACCCGGAATTTTTCGACCATGATTGACGCCGGGCTCACCTTGGTTAAGTGCCTTGAAATATTATCAAATCAGGAAGATAATCCCACCTTTAAAAAGATCCTTTTAGATATTAAGGACAACGTAGTGACCGGCTCGACCCTGTCTGAAGCACTGAAGAAGCACCCCAAGCAGTTTGACGACCTGTATTGCAACCTTGTGGCCGCCGGGGAAGAAGGTGGCATTTTAGATATTATATTGCAGCGTCTGGCTACTCACATTGAAAAAGCCGCCAAGCTCAGGAGTAAGGTCAAGGGCGCCATGATGCTTCCGATGATCATCTTTGTGGTGTTCATTGTGGTTATGGTTTTCATGCTTTACTTCGTCATCCCGGTTTTTGCCGACATGTTTGAGGGTATGGGCGCGCAACTGCCTGCGCCGACCGCTTTTCTCGTTAACCTGAGTAACTTCACTAAAAAGAACATTATCTACATCATCGTTGCTACAGCGGTCTTTATCTTTTTATTCAGGCGTTTTAAAAATACAGAGAGAGGGCAGGTTATTTGGGACAGGACCGTGCTTCAGGTCCCTATTTTTGGAGATTTACAACGCAAGATGGCGGTGGCTCATTTCACCCGGACCCTGTCTACCATGATGAGTTCCGGTGTTCCCATTATGGACGGTCTGGAGATTACGGCCCACACGGCCGGTAACAAGATTATTGAGGAAAGTATCATTGATACACGCCTGGCTGTTTCAGAGGGACGGGTTATTGCCGACCCGCTTGAAGAGAGCGGGGTTTTTCCGCCTATGGTCATCCAGATGATCAGTGTGGGTGAGGAAGCCGGGGCGCTTGAAACCATGCTTTCCAAGATTGCCGATTTTTACGACGATGAGGTTGACGCTGCCGTGGAGGCCTTGACCACGGCCATTGAGCCGTTAATGACCGTTATCATGGGCGTCGGGGTTGGAGGTCTGATGCTAGCCATGTATATGCCCATGTTCCAAATAGGCGATCTAATCTGATTCCACGCTCAATTGAAAATAAAGGGTTGTTGACCGCGGATTGCGAAGAGCTAAAAAATGAATGAAATAAACAGGATCACGCCTGGCGGTCACTATAAATTTACGATTTTAAAACTATTTTTTATGATTTCGGTAAACCTTGGGGTGAATGATCAACAAATCTCTCATTCAAGACCAGAGTTCGGCCTGAGGTAATTTATCTTATGATCCAGGACATTACAATTTCAGATCCCAGACAGAACCCGGGCGCCAAACTGCGTTTGTTGATGTTTTTCCGGGTGCTCATCATCACCTTCCTGCTGGGTGCAACGGTCGTTGTTCAGCTTCGGGACCCCTGGGGCATCATCAATATCAGCTTGACCGGGTTATATGCGCTTATCGTCATCGTTTACCTGCTCACCTTTTTTTACGCCCTGATTTTGCCTCGATTTATTTCCGTGACCATCCAGGCGTACATCCAGAGTATCGGCGATGTCTTGATGATTACGGCGATCATCTACCTGACCGGCGGAATCGAGAGTATTTTTTCCTTTATGTATATTCTGGCCATTATCAACGCCAGTTTCATCCTCTACCGGAAAGGCGCATTCCTTGTCGCCTCATTTTCCATTATCACATACGGACTGATCCTGGATTTGCAGTACTACCAGTATATCACTCCCTTTTACACGCGTTTGGCTCTTCCAAGTTATAGCCTGGCCTCTGACGTTTTTTATCGCATCCTGATAAACATGTGCGCATTTTACCTGGTGGCTTACCTTTCAGGTTATCTTTCATATCAGGTTGAAGAAACGCGCCGGAAGCTTGTAGCCAAGGAGACCGACTTCAAACGGCTGGAGGGCCTCAATGAGAGTATCATTAACAGTATTGACGCAGGTCTAATGACCTTGGGCTCAAACGGGGAGATCCTGTCCTTTAATCCGGCTGCAGAACGTATAACAGGGTATGCATTTACTGAGGTGCATGATCAACCATTCACCACCATATTCCCGGACCTGAGACTCCCAGAGCTAAATATCTCGGGGCACCCCTCCAGCCAACCCTGGTCCTACACTTACACCAGGCCGGATGGTCAAATCTTTTACCTCGAAATGACCCTTCAGGGCCTGAAAGATAATTTGAACTTGAACCGGGACAGGCTGCTGGTTTTTCAGGACAAGACTCGCATTCATCAGATGGAGGAAGAGGTCAAGAGGGTGGGGAAACTGGCCGCAGCAGGCGAGGTGGCTGCTGGTATTGCTCACGAGATCCGGAACCCCTTGGCTTCCATGAGCGGTTCCATTCAAATGCTTGAGATGGAGTTGAAAGACAACTCGGATCATGAACCTCTCATGAAGATTATCCGGCGGGAAATGGATCGTCTTGAAAATATTGTTCATGATTTTCTCATCTTTGCCAGGCCTCAAATCGGTAAACCGACTCGGTTTGATCTCTATAAAACCACTCAGGATATAATCAATAACTTCAACCGGCAGGGCGGGATGAATGAGGCCGTGACCCTGACTACGAACAATGATTCTGACATCTTTATCCATTTTGACCCTTATCAGCTTGAACAGGTCATGTGGAATCTCCTGCTAAATGCCAGGGACGCCATAGTGCAGGGAGGGGAAATTTCAGTCGCATTAGAGGCGGACGAAGAGGATTCTTCAACGGTCAAAGTGATCGTCAATGATACCGGCGTCGGGATTGATGCTTCAGTTCTGCCTCATATCTTCGACCTCTTCTTTACCACCAAGGAGAGAGGCACTGGGCTCGGTCTATCCGTCGTCTCTCGCATACTGGAGGGGGGAGGCGGGCGTGTCAAAGTTACTTCCGAGCCCAAGGTCGGGACCACGTTTACCATTTTTTTGCCGCTTTCTGGTTAACCTTTGTCACAGCCATCTGATGATGGTAAAAATTTCTTTTAATTTTCATGGTTTTAACCTTGACTAAGACCTCGAATTGGACTATAAGTCAATTCCCAAATTACACATCCTGTTTTCAAGGTTTGGGCCCGGACGCGCCTTAAACCTCAACAAGCATCGGATTAAATTTTCATTTTTTTTAAGGAAGTCCATGGACCTTGGGAGAAAGTAATATAGTCACACAGCGCCGTCAGAAGGCTTCTGCCTTGAGGATGGACGGTTTCAACCTATATCCCAACCATTTTCGCCCCCAGACACAGGTTTCTGTGTTGAGATCGAGGTTTGATCAGGCGGATGCTGAGTCCCTGGAAAAGGTTGAAGAGCTTTTCTGCCTGGCTGGCCGGATTATGGCCAGGCGTGATTATGGCAAGTCCGTGTTTTTTGATATCCAGGACCACTCAGGCCGGATTCAGGCTTATCTTCGCCGTCAGGATGTGGCGCCCGAGATATTTAACCTGTTTAAAAAACTGGATATCGGAGATATCGTCGGGCTTACGGGGCGAATTTTCCGCACGCGAACTGGAGAGCTGACCCTGTTTGTCTCCGACCTGGAACTAGTCTCCAAGTCACTCCTGCCTTTACCAGAGAAGTACCATGAGATAAATGTCGAGCTGAAATACCGGCAGCGTTACCTTGATTTAATCATGAGCGAACAAACCCGCGAAGTCTTTATCAAGCGGACTCGTATTATATCTCTCCTCAGGCAGTTTCTAGAACAACGGTCTTTTGTCGAGGTCGAAACTCCCATGATGCAGCCCATACCGGGCGGGGCCACGGCGCGGCCTTTTGAGACCTTTCATCAAACCCTGGACATGAAGCTTTACTTACGCGTTGCCCCAGAACTCTACCTGAAGCGGCTCCTGGTCGGGGGATTCAATCGTGTTTATGAATTAAACCGCAACTTTCGCAATGAGGGAATCTCTACTCAGCATAATCCCGAATTTACTATGCTGGAGTTTTATCAGGCTTATGCTACTTATGAAGATTTAATGGATCTGACGGAGGAGATGTTTCAATTCATTGCTCGGGAAGTAAACGGTTCTGAGACTCTGATCTACCAGAACCGGGAAGTCAAGCTCTCTTCGCCTTGGTCCCGATGCGGGTTTCTTGAGGCCCTTAAGGAGGTCGGCGAGGTACCATCCGATGTCCTTAAAAGCCGAGATCGAGCTTTGGCCTTATGTGCGGACCTGGACCTTGAGATATCCAGGGGTGAAGTTCATGGTAAACTCCTGGCAAAGATCTTCGATGTCCTGGTCGAGCCCAAGTTGAATGAACCGACCTTTATAACCGGCTACCCGACCGATATCAGCCCGCTGGCCCGGCGCAATGACGCCGATCCAAGTATTACTGACCGGTTTGAACTCTACATCGCCGGACGCGAGATGGCCAACGGTTTTTCCGAGCTCAATGATCCCATTGATCAACAGGAAAGGTTCATGGCCCAGATTGCCGAAAGGGAAGCCGGGGACGAGGAGGCCCAGTTCATGGATGAAGATTATGTACGGGCCTTGATGTACGGTATGCCGCCGGCGGCTGGTGAAGGTGTGGGAGTGGATCGGCTGGTGATGCTACTTACTGATTCCGCTTCCATCAGGGACGTCATTCTATTTCCTCATTTACGACCGGAGCAATAAGGAGGTCGAGGGGGGTGGCGTTTGAGACCTTTATCGCCTGGAGATATTTTAAGGCCAAACGTAAGCAGGCCTTTATTTCTTTAATTACGATCATTTCCCTGGCCGGAGTGGCTGTGGGCGTAACGGCCTTGATTGTGGTGTTGGCCGTGATGAGCGGAGTTCAAACGACCTGGAAAGATAAGATCCTGGGCGTTAACTCCCACATAGTTATCCTGAAGTACGGCCGGTCTCTGGAGAACTATAAAGAGGTACTGCCTGAGGTTGAGGAAGTCAAAGGGGTCCTTTCGGCTGAACCGTTTATTTATAGCCAGGTCATGTTGAGCGCTTTGGGCGGCGTCTCCGGGGCGGTCTTACGGGGAGTGGACCCGACTCTAACGGCAGAGGTTAGCCACCTGAAGCACAGCATGATCTCCGGCCAAGTTTCTGACTTAGCCGCCCGCCCTGAAATTTCTTTCGGGCAGGCGGGCAATATTGTCCTCGGCCAGGAACTGGCCCGAACCTTGGGGGTTATTCTCGGAGATACCATTAACGTTATTTCCCCCATGGGGCAGATCTCTCCGCTGGGCGGCCGAATTCCACGAACCAGGAATTTCAAGGTGGTGGGTCTGTTCAAGTCGGGCATGTATGAGTATGACTCGACACTGGCCTATGTGTCTCTTGACCAAGCTCAGGATTTTTTAAGCCTGGGAACTGGGGTAACCGGGCTGGAAGTCATGGTTAAGGACATCTACCAGGCTAATAAGATTAAAAGAGATATTTTGGCGCGGTTGGGAGAGGGTTTTTGGGCCAGGGATTGGATGGAGATGAACCGGAACCTTTTCTGGGCTTTGAAATTGGAAAAGTTCGCCATGTTTATCATCCTGATGCTGATAGTCCTCGTGGCCGCCTTTAACATCATTTCGACTCTAATTATCGTGGTGATGGAAAAGGCCCGGGACATTGCTATCCTCAAATCTATGGGCGCCACAAACTTCAATATCATGAAGATATTCGTTCTCCAGGGCCTGGCCATCGGTATCATTGGCACATTCATCGGGCTGATCGGCGGAGTGTTGCTTAGCAGTTTATTAGGCCAATATGAGTTCATCAAACTGCCGCGTGATATTTATTATATAGATACTCTACCGGTGCATATGAAAGCCCTGGACGTGATCCTGGTTATTCTCATGGGCGTGGTGTTCTCTTTTTTAGCGACACTATACCCTGCGTGGCGAGCCTCCCGACTCAACCCGGTTGAGGCCCTCCGGTACGAGTAGGGGACTTTTATAAAAGTGACTGAAGCGCAGGAGGCTTATATCCGTGTTGAAGGCCTGATCAAGACCTTCCTGACCGGTTCATCCAAGATCGAAGTTATAAAAGGCATAGATCTCACGATTAAACGCCGGCAGACCTTGGCCGTGGTTGGAGCCTCAGGGGTGGGTAAGTCCACCTTGCTTCATATTTTAGGGACACTGGAAGAGCCGACTTCTGGTCGAGTTTTTTTGGAAGAGATTGATTTATATCAGCAGGGCTCGAGGGCTCTGGCCCGGATCAGGAACCGAAAGATTGGGTTTGTTTTTCAATTCCATCACCTTTTGTCTGAATTTAATGCCTTAGAAAACACAGCCATGCCAGCCTTGATCCAGGGCTTGAACCGGAAGGAGGCTTACAACCGGGCTGAAGAGATTCTGGTCAGAGTGGGCCTTCAGGAGCGATTATTCCACCGGATTGGAGAACTTTCCGGCGGAGAGCAGCAGCGTGTGGCCGTGGCTCGGGCCTTGGTCGTTGAACCGGATCTGCTTTTAGCTGATGAGCCTACCGGCAACCTTGATGCTCAAACCGGGAGGCGAGTCAATGAACTCCTGGTTCAGCTTAATGAAGAGAAAGGCTTGACTACAGTGGTTGCAACCCATAACCTTGAGCTTGCAAAGATGATGTCGTCTCAAATTCGGTTGATCGAAGGTCGGGTTCAAGAGGAAAGATAAAGCAAATGGTGAAAAGAATCGTCCTGTTCACGTTCTTGCTCCTTTTAATTCCAACACTCGTCCAAGGGGCTCAAAAAATCAAGATCGGCGTTCTTCCTTTCATGGTTTATGGCAAGGAGGACCTGGGCTACCTTCAGGAAGGAATCCAGGAGATGTTTAACGGCCAGCTCCTTCAGCACGGTATTGAGGTTGCTTCCAAGACCGAGGTTCGGCGTGTTTTGGGCCGCCAGGCTCTAGCCGACTTGAGCGAGCAATCCCTCCGGAAACTGGGCAGGGCGCTGGATGTGGATTACATCATTTACGGCAGCCTTACCAAGATCGGCCGCAGTCTGTCCCTGGATACAAGAATCGTGGATACGGTTGGCCTTAAAAGAACTTCTGCGATCTTTGTTCAGGGAGAGGGACTTGAAACCCTTATGGCCATGGTCAGGGAGCTGGCGGTAAAGGCCACCTTCAAGGTCACCGGACGCGAAAAACTAGCCAAGATAGTTATTTCTGGAAACAAACGCATTGAAACCGATGCCATCAAGGCCGTGGTTGAGAGCAAGGAAGGGGAGATCTTTTCCACGGACAGAATTTCTGCCGACCTGAAGCGTATCTATGCCATGAATTTTTTTGAGGATGTAAAGGTTGAGGTTGAGGATTCTCCTGAGGGGAAGGTTGTCCATTTTGTGGTAGTTGAGAAGCCTTCTGTCCGGCAGATCACATTTAAAGGTACACGGAATCTGAAAGAGGAAGATTTACTTGATGTGCTGGGGTACGCACGTTACTCAATTCTGGATACTAAAAAGATCGTGGAAAGTGTGGAAAATATCCATGAATTGTATCGAGAGAAAGGATACTATAACGCTGAGGCAACCTATGAGATCGAAAATATCGGTCCCAAGATGGTTGCCATTCGATACAGGATTGAGGAAAACCGCCGACTCTATGTCAAAAAGATCAGGTTTGAAGGCAATGAGAATATCAGTCGCAAGAAACTCCTCAAATTTATGAAAACGAAAGAAAAAGGCCTTTTCTCCTGGCTGACTGAATCAGGCAGACTCAAACGGGATAAATTGAAAGAGGATGTTTCTAAACTGCTGGCCTACTACTATAACCACGGTTACATCAAAGTTCAAATGGCTGACCCACACATTGAGGTCGAAAAGGACGGCCTTGTGCTTACTATTACAGTGAGCGAAGGGCCGCAATACAAGGTCGGTCAAGTCTCTCTTACCGGCGACCTGATTGAGCCGGAGCAAGATGTATCCGCTTTGATCGAGATTGATAAGTGGCCTTTTTTCAATCGGGAAATCTTACAAAATGACATTAAGGCTATCACCTCCTATTATACATCTCATGGTTATGCATATGCTGTTATTACCCCCCTGATCCGTGAACATGAAGACAACCTAACGATAGACATCACTTACAAGATTGTTAAAAAAAGCCTGGTCTATTTTGAACGGATTGAAATCGTTGGCAATACCAGGACACGGGATAAGGTCATTCGCCGAGAATTCAAGGTCCACGAAGGAGACCTGTTCTCGGCAGATAAGTTACGAAAGAGCGTCATGAACCTGCACCGCCTCGGCTACTTTAAGGATTTAAAATTCTCTCAAAGTAAAGGCAGCACGGATGACAGGATGAACATCAGGGTTGCAGTCGAAGAACAACCCACCGGCGCTTTCTCTATTGGAGCCGGCTACAGTTCCTACAACAAGGTCTTCGGGGTCGTCCAGGTAAGTCAAAATAATCTTTTTGGTAAGGGTCAGAGCCTTCAGCTTCAAGCGAGCTTTGGGGCTCGAATCACCGAATATTCAATCAGTTTTACCGAACCCTGGCTCTGGGATATTCCCTTATCGGCCGGCTTTGATCTCTATAACCAAACCCAAGCCTATGATGATTACAATAAGTTTTCCACGGGCGGAGCCTTGCGGCTGGGGTATCCTATTATGGATTATGTTCGGTTATCCGGACGGTACAAATACGAGGATGCAACCATATCAGATGTTTCAGAATTTGTTTCGGCACAGGTGAAGGATATGGCCGGACAATGGACAACCAGCAGTATTGGCTTAACGTTTCGTCGTGATACCCGTAACCGATTTTTTAACCCTACATCTGGATCAAATAACTCCATTTCCGTGGAATACGCTGGCGGTATTCTTGGCGGGACCAGTTATTTCAGTAAATACATCCTTAATTCAGGCTGGTTTTTCCCCTTGCCTTGGGGCGAACATGTTTTCTTTGCCCGTGGTAAACTGGGATTCATCAAAGCACTCCCTGGTGGCAAGGTGCCTATTTTTGAAAAATTTTACCTCGGCGGCATGTACAGCCTGCGTGGCTTTCAATGGGGAACGGTCGGGCCGCAGGACCCGGCGACCAATACCATGATTGGTGGGGATAAAATGGTTCTATTCAATTTTGAATATATCTTCCCTCTGATCAAGGACGCCGGTTTGATGGGGGTCATTTTTTTCGATACGGGCAACGCTTTTTTGGCTGAGGAAAGGATGGATCTTAGCAGTCTGAGGCAAAGCGTGGGATTTGGAATTCGTTTCTATAGCCCCTTGGGACCGATGCGCCTGGAATGGGGTTATGTCCTTGATCCTAAACCGGGAGAAAAAAAAGGCCTTTGGGAGTTCAGCGTCGGTACCTTTTTTTAATATGCAAGGATTTTTACAATATGGGGAGGATGAATATGGTCAACAGAAGTTTATCAATCGGCTTGATCCTGAGTCTGGCCTTTTTATTCGTTGTGGCTTCGATCCCTTGGCCGGCACAATGTGCTGAAGTCGTTAAAATCGGCGTTGTCAATGTTCAGCGGGTGATCAGTGAATCCCAAAAAGGCAAGATGGCCAAAGAGAAGCTCATCAAGAAGTTCGACCAGATGCGGAAGGAACTCGATCTGAGGCGTGCCGAGATCGAAAAGGCCAAGCTTGAACTGGAGAGGCAGGCCAGTATCCTTGCTCCTGATGTCAGGTATGATAAAGAAAAGACCCTGAAACGTAAAATGAGAGACTTTGAGGATCATTACCGGGATATCAACGACCTGATGAAGAGGGAGGAGATAAAAAGTACCAGACCTATTCTTGAAGAGCTTTCCAGGCTGATTAAGAAATTAGGCCAAGAAAAGGGCTATACCCTAATTTTGGAAAGCAATCGGTCCGGTATCATCTATGTGCCTGAGAGCGTTGATTTGACTGACGAGGTGATGAAACTCTATGACACAGCCAAGTAGCTGCCAGCGGCCTTGAAGAATTTTTATTGGCAAAAGTGAAGATTCCGCAGCTTATTCACTATTAAAAGGGATTAGGTTTGAAACTCCCTCGCCCATACAATCTTAGAGAACTGGCTGAGTTGGCCGAGCGAAAGATCAAATCCCGCCTGATTGAGCTTGGAAGCCCGGACTTGTCTTGCCATGTGGAGCTAGCCGGGGATCTGGAGACCATGGTCCGGGCCATATCTCCGATCGAGTCCCTGGAAGCGGATTGCCTGACGTTTGCAGTTAAAAAATCATACCTTGTCCAAGCCGAGGAATCTGACGCCGCGGCGATTATCCTCCCAGACTCGCTCGTGAGCCAGGTAAAACCTTACCTGCATACACCAGCGCCTCGACTTGTTTTTTCCGTACTTCTCGAGCTGACTATGGAGGAACCTTCCCTGGTTCCTGCTGTCGCTTCTCAGGTGCGATTTAAAGACCGCTCCAGCGTTGAACTGGGTAAGGATGTCATTATCGGGGACTGGTGCTATATTGGCGAAGATGTCAAGATCGGTCAGGGCTGTCGTATCTATCCACAGGTCTTTATTGACGATTATGTGGTCCTGGGTAAGGGATGTGTCATTTATCCCCGGGTGACCCTCTTCAGGCGCACCACCTTAGGTAAAGAAGTGATTGTTCATTCCGGAGCAGTTATCGGAGATGATGGCTTTGGATACAATCAGATGCCGGACTTAAAGCGAGGCAGGCTGCTTCATCTTAAAAATGAGCATGCCGGCGGAGTCTTGATCGAAGATAATGTCGAGGTCGGCAGCCAGGTCTGTATTGATCGGGGTCTGGCCGACTTGACCGTGGTTGGCTCTGGAACCAAAATTGATAATCTGACTCAGATCGGCCACAACGTCAAAATCGGGCGGGATTGCATCATCGTGAATGCCTCGATTGCCGGGAGTGCAAAAATCGGGCATAGAGCTTTTCTGATGGGGACGAATGTCAGAGACGGAACTAAAATAGGTGACGACGCCCTCGTTCTGGCAGGGGCGACAGTCTTGAGCGACCTCCCGGCCGGATCAGCACGCTGGGCCGGCTCTCCGGCTCACGATGCCGATCATGAATGGAGAATCACGGCCATAGCCCGCAAAGAGCTGCCTCGTTTGAGGCAGTTCTTTCAGCTGTTTAAAAAGGCCGGGTCTTTTAATGAATTGAAATTAGAGTTCTTCGAACCAGAGACCAGAAAAGATCAAAAGTAAAGGGTGGAACATGAGTGACCCGATTGACATCGATGAGATCATCAACTTGCTGCCTCACCGGTATCCCTTTCTCCTCGTGGATCGTGTGGTTTCTTATGAGGCAGGTAAAACCATTTCGGCTTACAAGAATGTCACTTACAATGAACACTTCTTTCAGGGCCACTTCCCGGGGTTTCCAGTCATGCCAGGAGTTTTACTTATCGAGGCCATCGTTCAGACTGCCGGAATCCTGTACATGTTATCTGTAAAGGATCAGGCCAAGAACAACGTCATGTATTTTATGGCCATGGATAAGGTTAAGTTTCGCAAACCGGTTGTGCCTGGTGATCGGCTCGACATTAAGGTGGATGTTCTTAAGTTTGGAAGCCGGGCGATCAAGTTTCGAGGGGAGGCCTTTGTGGGTGAATCTAAGGCTGCTGAAGGTGAGTTCCTGGCTTCTCCCCATCAATCCTCCATAAACATTGGGTGATCACGGCATAAGGAATTGAGGTATGGAAATTCATCCCACGGCCGTTGTTGATCCAGGGGCCAAACTGGAAGAAGGCGTTAAGATCGGACCATATGTTATTATTAACAAGGATGCTCTCATCGGCGCGGGCACTGAAATAATGGCCCACGCACATATTGACTCTAACACCAGGATCGGCTGCAACTGCCGCGTCTTTCCTTTGGCCTCCCTTGGTACTGCGCCCCAGGATGTGACTTACGCCGGGGAAAAAACTCGGCTTACAATCGGCGACGAGGTGACGATCCGCGAGTTTGTAACGGTCAATCGAGGCACGGCCAAGGGCGGCGGCGTGACCCGGATCGGCGATGGCTGCTATCTCATGACTTACGCTCATGTGGGACACGATTGCCAGATCGGCCGGAACGTTACCTTGATCAATAACCTGGCCATGTCCGGCCATGTGACCGTCGAGGACGAGGCGACTATCAGTGGCATGGTCGCGATTCATCAGCATGTCCGCATCGGGACCCATGCCTACATCGGAGGAGTTAGCAGGGTGACTAAGGATGTCCCGCCGTATCTGCTGGGTCAGGGAGTGGGTGACTTTAAATTATACGGACCGAATATCATCGGTCTGAAGCGCAAAGGGTTCCCTCGAGAGACCATCAGCGCTCTCCGGGAGGCTTTTCATCTCATCTTTCGTACCAACCGTCTCCTGGCAGAGACCCTCGAAGATGCCTTGGCCAGGTTCCCGGACGTCAAAGAAGTGAAGACCATGGTCGAATTTATTCAATCATCTAAGCGAGGGGTGACTCGATAAGCGATATTCATAAAATCGGGCTGTTGGCCGGCCGGGGCCAGTTTCCGTTTTTGTTTGCTCGCGCTGCCCAGAGGAGAGGTGTCAAGGTTTTTGCCGCCGCTTTTGAGGGTGAGACGTTGCCAGAGCTTGAACAGGTGGTTGATGATATCCTCTGGGTTAAACTCGGGCAATTTGCACCGATAATGTCCTTCTTCAAACGCCAAGGGCTTAAGGAAGCGGTCATGGCCGGCGGTGTCACCAAGGTTAATATGTTTGCTCGCTTTCAGCCCGACTCTAAGGCGCAGGCCATCATGACCCGTCTTGAGACCTTAAACGACGATAACGTCCTGCGGGCACTGGCGGCCGAATTTGAAAATGAAGGCATCACCATCCTTGCCTCGACCCTCTACACCCCTGAACTTCAGGCTCCGAGCGGAGTTTTAACGCATCGGTCCCCGTCCTCGGACGAGGAAACGGATATTGAGTTTGGTTGGCAGGTGGCCAAGGCCATCGGAAATCTGGACATCGGCCAATGTGTTGTCGTGCGCCATCGGGTCGTACTGGCCGTGGAGGCTATCGAAGGTACGGACGAAGCTATCAGAAGGGGGGGCAGGCTGGCTCGAGAAGGAGCCGTCGTGGTCAAGGCCATAAAACCCAACCAGGATTTTCGTTTCGACGTTCCATCTGTCGGACCGGGCACCGTGGCTGTTATGAGAGAAGTTAAGGCCTCGGTTCTGGCTATTGAGGCAGGGAAGACTTTGATCTTTGACTCCGAGGAAATGATCGCGGCGGCAGACCAGGCTGGAATTGCCATTATAGCCAGAAAAAGTGAGTAGACGCTTAAAGGTCGGAGTAGTCGGTGTGGGCTATCTAGGCCGGTACCACGCCGAAAAGTATAAGGCCATTGACGAGGTTGATCTGGTTGGGGTGGCCGATACCAAGCCCGAGCGGGCCGAGGCTGTGGCCGCAGAGCTTGGGGTTAAACCTTTCTTTGATTCTCCTGACCTAATGGGATTGGTGGACGCGGTCAGTATCGTTGTCCCGACCAAAGATCACTTTGAAATCACCCGCGCCTTCCTCGCCCAAGGCGTGCATGTCATAGTCGAAAAACCTATCACGCGAACCCTTGATGAAGCCGATGGCCTGATCGAGCTGGCCAAGAACAATGAGCTAATCCTGCAGGTTGGCCACCTTGAACGGTTTAATCCAGCTATGCGGGCTGCCTCTTCATTGATCGGCGTGCCGCTTTTCATCGAGGCTAGCCGCATCAGTTCTTTCCCGGAGCGGGGGACGGATGTAGACGTGGTTCTGGACTTGATGATCCACGATCTGGATATTGTATTGAACCTCGTGGGTGAACTACCAGAATCAATTCAGGCCGTGGGCGCGCCGATGGTGACAGACCATGTGGATATTGCCAACGCCAGACTCGAATTCGCATCAGGATGCGTGGCCAATCTGACGGCCAGCCGAATTTCAGACAAGAGCCTGCGTAAAATTCGTATCTTCCAGAAGGACGCCTACCTCTCCATTGATTACGATCAGCGTCAGGTCGTGGTGACCCGGCGGGCCGCTGACAGGCCTCCCGGGAGACCGGAGACCACTACCGAAGAATTGGTTGTCCCTCCTGGCGATGCTTTAGAAAATGAGCTCAAGTCCTTTGTTGCATCTGTTAAGACCGGATCCGCGCCGTTTGTCAGCGGGGAGGACGGCCGTCAGGCTCTGGCCGTTGCCCTTCAGATTATGACGGATATAAAATCCCGGTCTAGGGATTGGCCGGAAATCATGGGAGAAAAGTAAGGGTGTCACTAGGCCTCACCGAATTGCAAAGATGGATCGTTCGAGGGATTCTATCTTGACCCGGATTATGATCGCGGCTGGTGAGGCCTCCGGCGATCTTCACGGTTCCAATCTGGTTCGCGTGGCCTTAAGTTTTAATCCTGACCTCAAGTTTTATGGGATCGGGGGAGAGAAACTCAAGGCAGCCGGGGTTGACCTGTATTTCGACCTGGAGCACCAGGGACTCTTCGGTCTAACTGAGATTGTCACCAGCTTGAGAAACACCCTCAGGATTTTAAGGACTCTAAAGAAATCACTGCATGAAGAAAAACCGGCCGCCTTGGTGCTGATTGATTATCCGGACTTTAATCTCAGCCTGGCCAAGACGGCTAAACGGCTGGGGATTCCGGTCTTCTATTACATCAGTCCCCAAATCTGGGCCTGGCGGCGGGGTCGGGTAAAGAAAATCAAGCGATTCGTGGATCGGATGGCGGTTGTCTTTCCTTTTGAAGTGGACTTCTATCAACAGTACGGCTTAGAGGTCTCCTTTGTCGGTCATCCTTTGCTTGATGTTATGACTCCGCCTCGTCCCAAGGCGGAGGTCAAAGTCGAGCTCGGATTCGATCCCTCTCGTCCTTTGCTGGCCTTGCTGCCAGGCAGCCGCCTCACCGAAATTCGTCAGCATTTGGCCTTAATGCTTGAGTGTGCTTTTGAGGCCAGAAGACAGCGGCCCGATCTTTCCTTGGCCGTGGCTCAAGCCGATACCTTTAAGGACGGCGACTTGGCTCCATTTCTTGAAGATGGCCCGGATAAGGTGAAGCTGGTGATCGGGCGGACTCATCTGCTGCAAAACGCGGCCGACGTGGTTCTGACCGCTTCAGGAACCGCGACCCTCGAAACAGCCCTGATGCTGACCCCGATGGTGGTTATCTATCGAGTGCGTCCTTTGACTCACTTTTTTATAAAGCGGCTTGCTAAGGTTGATTATGTGGCCCTAGCCAATCTCATTGCCCGGGAGAGATTAGTTCCGGAACTCTTGCAAAAAGAGGCTCGTCCAGATAGAATTACGGCCGAGCTTATGCGTCTCCTCAATGAGCCTGAGAGCAGAGTTAAAATGATCGAGGGATTGAGACGCGTCCGGGAGAAGTTAGGCGCTCCCGGAGGCAGTCAGCGGGCAGCCCGCCTGCTTTTGGAAACTATGAAGAAAGAGCCTGACCAAGCGTATAACAAATGAAGAATTATCAAAAACTGCTTTCATATGCCAAACCTTACTGGTTTCGTTTGGTTGTGGCGATGATTTCCATGAGCGCCGTAGCTGCCTCAACAGCTGCTATTGCTTTTTTGGTTAAACCAATGCTTGACGAGATTTTTCTGGAAAGCGACCGGCAAAAACTCTACCTGGTTTCGGTTCTGGTAGTCGGAGCTTTCCTGGCTAAGGCGGTCTTCTATCTCAACCAGGCTTACCAGATGAACTATGTCGGACAGACCGTCGTCAACAATCTCCGGGTTGAACTTTACCGGCATTTGCAGACGCTATCCCTGTCATTCTTCCACCGGACTCCCACCGGCGTACTTACCTCCCGAATCACGAATGATGTAAATATGATTCAGCATGCAGTGTCCGAAGGTATTACAGCCCTGATCATGGACGCCTTTACCGCCTGCGGCTTGATGTTTGTTATCTTCTACCGGGACTGGAAACTGGCTCTGGCTGGTATCCTGATCATACCGCTGGGCGTTTATCCGCTTTACTATTTTGGCCGCAAGCTCCGTACTCTATCCAAGCGGGTTCAGATCAATATGGGCGCTCTGACAACCATCCTGCAAGAAACATTTCAGGGGATGCGCATTGTCAAGGCCTTTAATATGGAGGAGTATGAAAACAAACGGCTGGTTAATGAATGCGACCGGCTTTTATCCAATCGCATCAAGGTGGTCACAGTCCGCGCTGTGTCTTCGTCGCTTATGGAAATCCTGGCCGGGTTCTGTATTGCAGGCATTATTCTGTATGGCGGTATAAACGTGGTTAAGGGGCTTTCCACTCCCGGTTCCTTTGTCTCGTTCTTAACTGCATTAATCCTGCTTTACGACCCCATCAGACGTTTAAGCCGGCTGAACGTGACTATTCAGCAAGGTCTGGCCGCGGCTGACCGGGTTTTCGCCATTTTAGACGAGGAGCCTGAGATCAAAGACAAGCCTTCAGCCTTGGTCCTGCCGCCGGTCACCAAAGGGGTTGAGTTCAGAAACGTTCACTTCGGGTATGGTCAGGAAGAAGTCCTCAGAGGCGTGGATCTTGTGGTCGAGGCTGGGGAAGCCTTGGCAATTGTTGGCGCTTCCGGTGTGGGCAAGACTACCCTGATCAATCTAATCCCAAGGTTTTACGATGTTCAGGAAGGAGGGGTCCTCATTGATGGCCATGACATCCGTGAGGTGACTCTTCAAAGCTTGCGAGCACAGATTAGTATTGTCAGCCAAGCCACGATTCTCTTCGATGATACAGTGCTGAACAACATTGCCTATGGCAGCCTGGACAGGTCCAGAGAGGAGATCAAGACTGCGGCTAAGGCCGCCTATGCTTATGAATTTATCATGGGGCTGCCTCAGGCTTTCGATACCCGTATTGGTGAGCGTGGCGTCCGGCTCTCCGGCGGGGAGCGTCAGCGTCTGGCTATGGCTCGCGCTATATTAAAGAACGCGCCTGTCCTGATCCTGGATGAGGCTACCTCATCGCTGGATACCGAGTCGGAATTGGAAGTGCAGAAGGCCCTGCTGAACCTGATGCAGGGCCGGACGACCTTTGTGATCGCCCACCGGCTCTCCACGGTGCGGAACGTCAATCGGATTATTGTGCTTGCTAACGGTCGGATTATTGAGGAAGGTTCCCATGAAGAGCTTATGGCCCTGGGTGGCGAGTATCGGCGGCTCTATGAGATGCAGTTCCGGGAATACGGACAGGTTCCAGGCAGCGACTCTGTTTTCGCTAACAATTTAGCCAAGACGGACATCCTTTAGGTGGTGGCTCCAAATATGACCATATCCATTCGCAGGCGTAAAGGTAAGGTCATATTCACTTTGTGCCTGCTTTGGGTTATCGCCCTTGTGGCCGTTTATGACGTTCCGTTGTCGCAGGCTTTGAAAGCCAATGATGGGCTGGGCGAGATCGTGGCTCGCTATGGCTACTGGATGGGCCACGGTAGTGTCATGATATCTCTGCTGGTTCTGATTTTGATACTCGGCTTTGTTTTTCCGCAAACTCGATTTAAGAGCGCCGGTGCCCGGGCCCTGCTGGCCTTTATCCTGTCAGGAGTTCTGGCTCAGATTATTAAACATCTTGTGGGACGCCCCCGCCCCCGTCTTCTGACAGAGGGGATCCATCATTTTGGCCCGACTCTGGCCTCGGGTCTGGATTCATTTCCCTCTGGACACGCCGCCTCCGCCGTTGCTGTAGCTACCGCTCTTTCTTTTTATTACCCCAGGGCTACGCCTCTGTTTATGTTCATCGCGTCCTTTATCGCTGCCTCCCGGATCTTTAGCGGCTCCCATTTCCCGATTGATATCCTCGGGGGAACAATCCTCGGCCTGAGTGTTGGCCTGATAATCAGTTCTTACGGTCGGCGTTCTAGAGCGATATCCTTCTATGGGGAGTCAGATCAGTGAGATTCGAGGCGGGAAGGCCCGGGGCCTGCTGCCAGCGCCATAAGATTGAGTTGGATCATAAAAGCGAACGATGAAGCGTATCATTCCTCATTACATCATTCGGGAAATTCTGCCAAACTTCTTTGTATCCCTTCTGGTATTCACCTTTATTCTTCTTCTGGCCAAGATTCTGGTATTAACTGAAATGGTGGTGGTCAAAGGGGTTAAACTGGAAACCATCCTCCGTTTCCTGTTATACAGCCTTCCTTTTTTACTTTCTTTGACCATTCCCATGTCCACGCTTCTGGCTGTACTTCTCGCTTTTCTTCGCCTCTCGGGCGATAATGAGATTACTGTCCTCAAATCAGCCGGGGTGAGCCTTTACAGGCTCCTTCCTTCAGTTATACTTTTTTGCCTCTGGACTTACCTGGTGACCAGCTACCTGGTTTTATATATGGTTCCTTCGTCCAATCGGGTTTTCCGGAATGAACTCCTGGCCCTGGCCAAGGTTAGCGCAGACATCGGTGTCAAGGAGGGGATATTCAATAATGCCTTTAAAGAGATGGTTCTTTATGTGGATCACATTGACGTGAGTAAAGGCTGGATGCGAGAAATCTTCATTCAGGACGCTCGGGAAGGTGAGGCGGCTAATGTTATTAACGCTTCCCATGGGCGCATTACCACTGACAAGAAGCAGCGCACTCTTGTTTTTGAGCTTTTCAATGGCGTGATTGACCACATCGAAGAGAGCATCGTTTTCGAGCGTTATGATCTCAAGCTGGATATGGAAAGCGCGCTCTCAGCGGAGAACCTCAGACCACCGGATCAATTCGAGATGAACCAGGACGAGCTGTGGAGGGCGATTGACAACTTTGATCGGTCTGATGTTCGTTATTACCCGTATCTCTTAGAGGCCCATAAGAGGTACTCCCTGCCTTTTGCATGCCTGCTTTTGGGTTTGATTGCTGTGCCGCTGGGGGTTCAAGGCCGCGGGAAAGGACGAAACTGGGGCGTCAGTATGGGGCTGGGAGTTTTTCTTGTTTATTATATTCTTTTCACCGCTGGATTGAGCTTTGGTGAAACAGGGGCTTACCCACCGATCCTGGGAATGTGGGTGCCCAATATCGTCCTTGGCGTTGCGGCCTTATATATGCTGCGTCAGGCTAATCACGAGGCCCCCCTGCATATCGTTTCCCTGCTCGATTTTTTTGAATCACGATTGAGGCCTGGTGAGTGAGGCTCTGAAGCATGAAGGTTGTTAATCGCTATTTACTCGAGGAATTCATTCGCACCCTTGGAATTATTCTGCTTTCTTTTGTCCTGATTTATCTCATCGTTGACTTTCTAGAGAAGATTGATAACTTCCTTGAAGCCGATGTGCCTCTCATAAGAGTGGTCTACTATTACCTGATGTCCATCCCGGCTATCCTCTTCAATGTGGCGCCGGTGGCTGTCCTGGTTTCGGTCATGATCTTCCTGGGTCTACTGGCCAGGCATAGCGAGATCGTGGCGCTGAAGGCCGGAGGGATCAGTCTGTATCGCGTTTCGATTCCTATCTTATGGATGGCATTATTTATGAGCCTGCTGCTGTTCGGGCTTTCCGAGACGGTGATTCCTTACACATCGGCGCAGACCAATGCTATCTGGAATGTGGAGGTGGAAAAGCGCCAGGATACTTCCTCCGGTCGCTATGAGGATGTCTGGTATAAAGGTGAAGGGATTATTTATAACTTCCAGGTTTACGACCAGCCGGCGCGAGTCCTGGAGGGTGTCAGTCTTTACCGCTTTGATGAAAAATTCGTAATCCATGAGCGGATCGAGGCTAAAGAAGCTCGATGGATTGACGGCCGGTGGCTTTTTTTTCAGGGTCTGGTGAAAAGGTATCTTAATGACGGGGAGTTGCGACTGGAGTATTTTGATCAGGCCGTTTTTGAACTCCCGGAGATGCCCGAAGATTTTTCACGCGTCACGCGCTCTCCGGATGAGATGAACTTCGAGAGTTTATACCGTTATGCACGCCGAGTCGAGGCAGAAGGACATGATCCTGTTCGCTATTATGTTGATCTCAACCTCAAGATCGCCTTCCCCCTCATCTGTTTTGTCATGGCGCTCATTGGCCTGCCCATCGCCTTCTGGAGGGAAAAAGGCGGCGGTATCGCTTTGGGGATTGGTGCGGGAATTGGTCTGTCGTTCGTCTATCTTGTCCTGCTTGGCCTGTTCCGTTCACTTGGTTACACAGGCCTTCTTCCGCATGTAGCCGCCGCCTGGCTGCCCGTTTTAATTTTTATCCTGTTTGGATTTTTCTTGTTTACCCTGGTGCGCCAGTGAAAAAGGGTGGCAAATATCGTGAAAAAACCTGTCTTAAAGAGAAACTAAGGTTATCCTGGATAGAGACTTAGCCCAACTTTATGGCGTGGAAACAAAAGCATTGAAGCAAGCAGTGAGAAGGAATATAAAGCGTTTTCCTGTTGATTTCATGTTTGAGTTGACAAAAGATTAATTTAAAAACTTGAGGTCACAAATTGTGACCTCAAGTTGGGGAGGAGCAAGATATTCCCCTATGGCTTTTACCGAACAAGGTGTAGCCATGCTCTCAAGTGTCCTGAACAGTGAGAGGGCGATCCAGGTTAACATTCAGATTATGAGAGTGTTTATTTTCCTGCGGCGGAGGCTGTCTACAAATGAAGATTTGAGAAGACAAATTAAAAGGATGGAGAAGAAATACGACCAACAGTTTAAGGTTGTTTTTGAAGCCATTAAGCAATTGTTGGATAAAGAGAGGAAGCCTAAAAGAAAAATTGGTTTAACCAGCGGAAAGTGAACTTACTATAAATTATTTAATTTAATTTGTATTGTATGATAAAAATAGCTAGACGGAGGATTTGATATCGTGTTTGGCTTCCGGCTCATAGGCCGGCTGACGGCACGGGTGATGGACACGCTCTGGAGGTCTTTCCCGCCAATTGTCAGAATTGAAACCACGAATCGCTGCAATGCGGCCTGCACCTTTTGCCCGCACCTGTCCATGCAGCGGGAGACAGGCGTCATGGACCAGGCCCTTTACGAAAAGCTTGTGATGGAATGCACCCAGGGCGGCTGCCGGACACTGCATCTGCACAACTTTGGCGAGCCGCTTCTTGATCCTGATTTGGCAGAGCGTATTGCTTTTGCCAAAGACGCCGGTATGCGCCGCGTGAAAATTTTTACCAATGGCAGCCTGCTTTCCGGTGAGCGTGCCGAACGTTTACTTGGCTCAGGCCTGGATGAGATCAAAATCAGCATTGATGGCAGGGATGCCGAGGAATTCGCCCGGTTGCGCAAAGGACTGTCGCTGGACATGATCCTCGATAACACACGCCGTTTTCGAGCCATGCGGGATAAGACTGCAGCGAAACGGCGTCCCACTATCATCGCAGCCTGCACCCAGACCTCTGACCGCGGAGCAACCGACCGTTTCCTTTCCAGCGTGGTGGACCGCACTGATTATGGTGAACTTCATAACTGGGGCGGCATCATGAATCCCTTACAGGGGCGCAGGATCCGCAAGCCATGCTCCCGAGTTTGGCAGACATTTACTGTCCTTTGGAATGGTGACGTAGCCCTCTGCTGCCTTGATTACGATGGCAGTGAAATCTTAGGAAATGTCAGGGAAAAACCCATAAGGCAGGTCTGGCAAGAGGAACGCTACCAGGCGATACGCAGACTGCACCGCTTATCCGAACAGGACGCCATCCCGCTTTGCCAGGATTGTTCTAAGAGTTTTTATTAGCTTTTAATCCCTCACCCTGTTTCCCGACAAATTGACTCCTATAAAAAGCTGGGGCTAATAGCCTTTAAAAGCAAGGGAATGGCTTAGGTTCACCTTGACTTTACGAGGGGTCTTTGATAGATTTTAGTAAAAATATGAGGTGGTTTGCTTAAATCTACTATTAGATTCTTAGTGTGATGCTCGATTCTTTGCTTAAGATTGACCGCATCCTTTTTTATGCCATCAACCAAGGCACCAGGAATGCGGTTTTCGACTGGCTGATGCCTGCTGTTTCCTGGCAGTACCTGTGGGTTCCGCTGTCCTTGATTGTCCTTATTTTCTTAGTACGCTCCACATGGCGAACCAGATGGATTCTGATCATTTTAATCCTGGTTTTTGTTACGGGCGATGCCTTTAACAGCCGGGTTTTGAAACCATTATTTACTCGCCCCCGGCCTTACAGCAGTTTAACGCAAGTTCATTTACATAAGAATCACTGGGAAGTGACACCGGAGCTCAAACCAAAAAATCCAAACCCGACCAGCTCTTTTCCTTCGACGCACGCTGTAAACGCCGCCAGTTCCGCAACGGTGCTGATCTGTTTCTACCCGCGTTTCTGGCCGCTTATGGCGTTTCTGGCCGCGCTGATCTGCTACTCCCGTGTTTACATCGGCGTCCATTATCCATTTGATGTTTTGGCAGGGGTCCTGGTTGGACTGTTCCTGGCCGGATCGGTCTTGGTCGTTCAAGCTTTAATCAGGCGCCGGGTCCAGGTTCGTTTTTTTAATGGAGGCAAGTAGTGCTTCCCGTGAAGGAATTAAAGACGATTTGCCCAAAAATGAAATTGACAGCTCAAGAATCGGCTTTGTAATTTATGAAAAGCCAGACAGGTTTCTCTGCGATTTTTTCAATCTCAGCGAAGAGTAGTCTCCTGAAATGATGTTTCCTCTTTACACATTGGCTTACTGTGGGGCAACCATGGCCTTGTCGCCTTATTACCTGGTCAAGGGTCTGGCTTCCGGAAAATACCTCTGGAGCCTTTCCGCCAGGCTGGGTGTGGCAGACATCAGTCTTGAGCCCAAGTCAACCTTTAGAATCTGGGTTCACACCTTGAGCCTTGGGGAGACTCTTTCTGTCTTGGCGCTCATCACCCGTCTCAAGAATGAAGGTTATGAAGTTTGTCTGTCCACTACGACCCGGAGCGGCCGCCAGATCGCTCGAGCAAGATTTTCGGAAAAAGCCAAAATCATACAGTTCCCTTATGACTGGCCGCCGGCCGTAAGACGTGTTCAGGATAAGGTTCAGCCTGACCTGTTCGTGCTGGTGGAGACAGACATTTGGCCTAATTTTCTGGCTCGTCTTGAGCGCGAAAGAATACCGATCGTGCTCATAAATGCCAGGGTTTCCCCACGTTCTTATGCGCGTTATCGTCTGGTCAAGAGGTGGTGGCGACGGGTGCTGAATTTATTTACTTTCATCGGTGTTCAGACTGTCCTTGATAAACAGCGGATGCTCGATCTGGGAGCTGGATCGGATCGAGTCGTGGTGACCGGGAATCTCAAATTCGACCAACCTCAGCCTGAAGCCGGTTCAGGAGTTCTTGAGTCCTTACTGGCTGAGAGCGGCCTGCCTCGAGGCGTTTGGCTGGTAGGAGGCAGCACTCATCCTGGTGAGGATGAGGCTTTACTTGAAATTTTTACTGAACTCGCCCCCAGTTTTCCTGAGCTAAAGCTTTTGTTAGCCCCGCGAAATAAGTCCCGGTTTGAACCGGTCTGGCGGCTGATTCAGCAACGGAATTTGAAGGCGGCGCGCCGGAGCGGTCCGAAGCCGTGTGCCGATATAAAAATATTTCTGCTTGACACCCAGGGCGAACTGGAGAGGTTCTTTGAACTTGCTGATGTGGTTTTTATTGGTAAAAGCCTGCCCGGTTCAGGAGAAGGCGGGGGCCATAATCTGCTCGAACCGGCAGCTCATTTCAAACCGGTCCTTTTTGGTCCCAGGATGCAGAATTTCAAAGAGATTGCTCAGTCAATACTATCAGCCGGGGGAGGTATTCAGGTGGCTGACCAGGAGGAGTTGAAAATGGTCCTGAGCACTCTTTTGGCCTGTCCTGAAAAACGCAAAGAGCTGGGACAGCAGGCTCGTGGTGTGGTCGAGGCTCACCAGGGGGCGGTTGATCGAAACATGGACCTCATAACCCGGGCTCTTGCTTTGCGAGGTACAGTAGGCTTGTGAAACTTGCGGCCAGCCTGTATTCAGAGCGTCCGGGACTCATGCGGCGTCTGTTGACTTATGTTTACGGCGCGGGGGTCGGTTTTCGCCTTGAGCTTTACCGGTCCGGCCGGCTTAAGTCCGATCGCCTTCCGGCGCGGGTCATCAGCGTGGGTAATCTTGTGGTCGGCGGAACAGGCAAGACCCCGACCGTGATTTTCATTGCCAGACGGCTGCATTCAATGGGCGTCCGAACCGCCGTGCTGAGCCGAGGTTACCATGGCCAGGCCCGGCGTTCGATTAACGTGGTTTCTGATGGAGCGGAAGTGTTTCTCAGCCCGAGGCAGGCCGGGGACGAGGCTTATCTGATAGCTGAGTCACTGCCCGGCGTGGTTGTGCTGACTGGTAAAGATCGTTTACTCCTCGGCCAGCACGCTATTGATCGCTTTCAGACCCAGGCCCTTATTCTGGATGATGCCTTTCAGCACTTAAAACTGAAAAGGGATGTCAATCTGCTGCTCCTGGATGCGACTCAGCCCTGGGGCAACGGCTGGATATTACCGGCTGGTCCTTTACGTGAACCCAGGTCCCAGGCCAGCCGGACCACGGCCTTTCTTATCACCCGGGCCGAGCAGGAGCCTCAGCAGCTCAGAGAGGAGTTGGGAAAGGACTTTCCCGGCCGACCAGTATTTTCAGCGCGGTACCGACCAGTTTCACTGACCCGGCTTCTTGGCGGCGGGCAGGAGGATCCGGGCCGTATGGCTGGACAGAGGGTTTTGGCGTTTTGCGGTTTGGCCAGGCCTCACGATTTTCTTAATACTTTAACGGGGCTCGGCGCTGAAGTGGCTGGATTCGTTGACTGGCCCGATCATTTTCAGGCCCGGCGCAGTGACCTTCTTTCCCTGGCGGCCAAGGCCAGGGAATTGGGTGTCACCAAGGCTGTGACCACGACCAAAGATGCAGTGAAATTATCAACCAGGGAACTAAGCAAGTGGGGGCTGCCATTGGAGATATGGGTCTTGGGGGTAGAGCTTGAGGTCCTGGACCGAGAAGATGAATTTATGGCTATGTTGTATCCAAGTCAGGAGGCCTCCTGACTTTCATGGATATTGACCCGCAAAACGTTCGGCGCATCCTGGTCCGTTCAACCAATTGGGTTGGAGACGCGCTGCTGAGTACGCCAGCTTTGGCCTCTCTGAGGGATAACTTCCCTGAATCTCATCTTTCCGTCCTGGCTAGAAAGTGGGTCACAGCGATCTATAAAGATCATCCGGCGGTGGATGAGATCATGGTCTACGATGTTGAAGGGAGACACAAGGGCTGGTCCGGGTTCATTCGGCTGGCAAGTGAGATTCGCAAGCAGCAGTTCGATCTGGTGGTGCTCTTTCAGTACGCCTTTGGCGCAGCCTTGCTTACCTGGCTGGCGCGGATACCCGAGCGCATAGGGTACAATACCGATGGCCGCGGACTTTTACTCAATCGGGCCGTCTCGCGCCGGTCTGGGGATAAGAAGATTCACGAGGTTGAGTCTTATCAGGGGCTTATTCACCGGTCCGGCTTGAGGATTATACAGTCGAGGCCGGTTTTTCATTTAAATCCTGTGGCTGAAAAACTGGCTTCCGCCAGACTGATTGAATTGGGTTTGAACGATTCCTTTCTCTTGGGTCTTGCGCCCGGGGCCGCATATGGTCAGGCCAAACAGTGGCCTCAAGAAAAGTATGCCAAAGCGGCTCAGATTATTCTTGAGCAGAAAGGCGGGGCGGCCTTGCTTTTTGGCAGTCAGGGTGAGGCTGCGGTTACCAGGAAGTTGAAAGAGTTACTACCGGTACCGGTATATGATCTGGCCGGGCAGACCGACCTGGCCGGGGTTGCAGCCTTGATAAAGCGCTGTCACCTGTTTTTGACTAATGATTCGGGGTTGATGCATGTTGGAGCGGCAGTGGGCACGCCTCTGGTGGCCGTATTTGGCTCGACCACTCCGGTGACCACGGGCCCGGTTACAGGCCAGGCCCGCGTGATTTACCATCCGGTTGATTGCTCCCCATGCTTTAAGCGTGTTTGTGACCAGCCGAGCCATCTCTGCATGGACCTGGTCACAGTCGAAGAGGTTGCCGCAGCCGGACTTGAACTGCTGGAGAAAGGAGGCGAGCTTGGCAACGAAACTCAGACGGGCCGTTTTTCTGGATCGTGATGGGACGATCAATGAGCAGATGGGCTATATTAACCACCTCGATCGTTTTGTACTTCTTCCCGGCGTTGCTCCAGCCATAGCCCGGCTTAACCGGGCCGGTCTGGTGGTGGTCGTTACGAGCAATCAGTCCGGAGTAGCCCGCGGCTACTTTTCCTGGGACCTGGTTGAGGCGGTCACCAAGAGGATGAAGGATCTTTTAGCCCTGGATGGGGCGAGGCTGGACGGTATTTACTACTGCCTTCACCATCCGCAGGCTGAAGTGCCTGAATATCGGAAAAACTGCGAATGCCGCAAGCCCCGTCCTGGCTTGATTCAGAAGGCGGCAGCCGAATTGAAGCTGGACCCGGCTCGTTCCTTTACTATCGGAGATAGAGTCTCTGATCTCATACCCGGCCGGGCCGTGGGGGCTCGAAATATACTCGTGCTGAGCGGATATGGGCGGGGTGAGCTGGAGTATGTCCTGCCAAAAGCTGATGTTAAGCCTGATTATGTGGCTGATGATCTTGCCCGGGCCGTGGACTGGATTCTTAATGAGATTGAAGCCGAGTGAACATTAATCATTTTAAGGGAAACTATTCTTTTTGAACATTCTGATAATCAAACTTAGCGCCATCGGCGACGTGGTTCTGTGTCAGCCCTTCCTGGACGCACTGCGGCAGACCCATCCCCAGGCTCGCCTGACCTGGCTTGTCGAGGAGGCAGCGGCTGATATTGTCACGGATCACCCGCAGCTTGATCGCGTTCTGATTTTACGCCGCAAATCATGGCTAAGAGAAATCAGAAAGGGCCACATTAGTTCGATCATCAGGGAGGTGCGCTTTTTCCTGAAAGACCTGCGGTCAGAGAGATATGATCTGGTTATTGACTTGCAGGGGCTGTTCAAGAGCGGTGTTTTCGCTTTCCTCAGCCGCGGGCATCAAAGGATGGGTTTTGACCGGTCTCGGGAACTAAGCCACCTTTTTTACAACCAGCGCATGAAACCGTATGATCGTGACCAGCATGCCTTACTCCGCAACTTAGACGTGGCCGCGCTCCTGGGGGCCGAAGTTGACAAGAATCCTGAATTCAATCTGCCTTGCCATGAGACCGCGGCCAAGCTGGCGAAGCGGCTCTTAACCGGAGCTGACAAACCCAGGGTCGTAATCAATCCGGCCGCCAGGTGGGTCACCAAGCTCTGGCCCGTGCCGCGCTGGAGGGAACTGATCCAGCGGCTGGTCAGGGACCTGAAGGTCCAGGTAATACTTACCGGCGGGCCGGATGACACAGTTTTAAATCATCAAATTATTCGAGGGAATCACGGGACTCTGGATGTAACCGGTCAGACCAGCTTGAAGGTTTTAACGGAATTGTTCCGATCTGCTGCCGTGGTCGTCTGTCCTGACACCGGGCCGATGCACCTGGCCGTTGGGGCGGGGGCCCCGGTGGTGGCCCTTTTTGGACCCACCGCCCCATGGCGCAGCGGCCCTTTTGGCCCGGAGCATCTTGTTTTAAGGCGGGACCTGGACTGCAGTCCGTGTTTTCGTAAAAAGTGCCCGGATCCGAAATGTATGACCGGTTTGAGCGTGGATGAGGTTTTTGAGGCGGTTCGGACGAAGATTGAGCAAGGCCGGTAATGCTCGTAACTTCATCGTCTGCAAGCATAATAAGGGAATGAGACCTGGGCTTAAAAATGAGATCATGTGTGGTTATGAAAAAGGTTGCAAGATCTCTATAATTTCTGAGATAAATAGTTACAACTTTTAAGGAGGGTGAAATGCCTATCAGTCAGGAGCTTTTAGAAATTCTGGCCTGCCCCAAATGCAAGGGAGACCTCAAACTGACCGAATCGGAAGATGGTCTAATCTGTGAAAACTGCCAGCTCCTTTACGAGATACGGGATGATATTCCCATAATGCTCATTGACGAGGCGAAGCCTCTTAGCTGAAATGGCAATATGGCCTTTCATCATTGCCTCCCTGGGCCTGGCCGGCGCCGGTCTGGCCGCGCGGTATACCTTCTGGCGTCCTAATCAGTCCGGGGTGCCAGCCTTTATGTATCATTATATTACCGATGAACTTGAAGGAACGAAGTTAAAAAAACTTCGGGTCAGCCCCTCGACCTTTGCCTGGCAGATGGACTACCTCAAGAGCAAGGGCTATCATAGTATCGGCTTGAGAGAATATTATCTTCATCTGACTGCCGGTCAGAACTTGCCTGCACGGCCTTTCATGATAACTTTTGACGATGGAGCCCGGGATTGCCTGACCCAGGCGCGGGATGTCCTGGAGAGCCGGGGTTTCACGGCTGCGGTCTTCGTGGTCACCGATCTGGTCGGCCAAACGAATGCTTGGGATCGAGACAAGAATGAACCTCTGGTAAGCCTTCTTAACTGGGAAGAGTTAAAGGAGCTGATTGAAGCTGGTTGGGAGGTGGGTTCTCACACCAGAACCCATATGGATTTAACGACCTGCACGAACAAGGTCCTGGCCGAAGAACTTGCCGGGTCCCGTGATGCGCTGGGAGAAAAACTCGGGGTTGACGTCCTGGCCCTGGCCTATCCTTATGGCCATGTCAACGAAGCGGTAAAAGAGGCGGCGCTTAAAGCCGGCTACCGGCTGGCCTGGACTATCCAGGCCGGGAAGAACGAGGTCAGCGATGATCCGTTGGAACTGAAACGAATCATAATCAAACGCAAGGATACTCGTCTTGACTTTGCCCTCAAGCTTAAAAAAGGAAAAAGCACCCTTTAAGGCTTTATCAATAGTTATATTATGGAAACCTTATCAGCAGCCATAATCACCTTAAATGAGGAGGCCAACATTGTTGACTGTCTCAGGAGTGTCTCCTGGGCTGATGAGATCGTGGTCGTGGATTCGGGAAGCGCTGATCGGACAATCGAACTGTGCCGTGAGTATACAGATAAAGTCTATATCCGGGAGTGGGCCGGTTTTGCCTCTCAAAAGAACCAGGCCTTTGACTTAAGTGCCGGGAGCTGGATTTTGAGCCTGGACGCGGACGAGCGCGTCTCGCCGGAGCTGGCTGCAGAGATCGCGGGGCTTCTGCAAAATCCGCAGGCCGAAATAGCCGGTTACTTCCTGCCTTTCAAGGTTTTTTACCGGAATAAGTGGCTCCGGCATGGCGGCTTTTATCCGGAGAAACACCTGCGTCTGTTTCGGCGTGATTGCGGGCGCTTCAGGCCGCAAGCCGTGCATGAAGCGATCCAGGTCGAAGGGAAGCTAGGGACCTTGAAGCATCATGTGGAGCACCATACCTACCACTCTGTCAGGGACTATCTTGAACGGATGGGACGCTATTCCACTTTGGGGGCTGAAGAGTATCTGCGTCAGGGCCGGAGCACCAGTCCCTTGAGGATGAGCGGACATGCCGCTTTCACTTTTTTCAAGATGTTTGTCTTGAGGCGAGGATTCCTGGACGGGTATGAGGGGTTTTTAATGGCCTGCCTTTACAGCATCTATACTTTTGTCAAGTACGCCAAATTAATGGAGCTTACTCGAAACAGATGACGCACCTGGAGGACAGGGCGTGAAACTGGCCTTGATCCGCAAGCGCTACACCGATTTCGGCGGAGCAGAGCGCTATGTAAGCGCCTTGGCCCGCCGGCTGGTTGAGCAGGGTCATGAGGTGCATATCCTGGCCCGGGAGTGGGAGGCAGCTCAAAATGAGGGCCTTGTCTTTGACCGCATTCCGCGGGGCAGAGGCCCGTCATTTATCAGTTTACTCACCTTTGCCCGGGATGTGGCCCGAAAGGTCTATGCAGGCGATTTTGATTTGGTGCATAGTTTTGAGAGGACATACTCGCAGGATATCTTTCGGGCTGGCGATGGATGTCACCGGGAATGGCTGGCCAGGCGATCCCAGGCCTTTGGGCGGGGAAAGGCCCTGCTCGATACTATTAATCCAAGACACAAGGCCTTTCTATATCTGGAAACCAGGCTTTTTTCCGATCCAAGGCTTAGATGTGTCCTTGTCAACTCGAAAAGGGTCCGGGAGGAGATCCTCCAGCATTACCAGGTACCTGAGCAGAAGATCCGGGTGGTTCACAACGGCCTGGACCGCGACCGGTTTCATGCGGGTCTTTGTAATAAATACAGGGAAAGCGTTCGGCAGGAACTGGATTTGGCTCAGGACGAGCCGGTGGCCCTTTTCGTTGGCTCGGGTTTTGTCCGCAAGGGCCTGGCTGATGTGATTCGAGCCTTAGTCAAAATTGACATCAAAGTTCTGGTTGCAGGGCAGGGCCGAATCAAACCTTATGAATCCCTGGCTCGAAAGCTAGGGGTCATGAATCGAGTTTTCTTTCTGGGGCCCCGGCTGGACGTGGAACGGCTCTACGGGGCGGCTGATGTTTTTGTCCTGCCCAGTCTGTATGAACCCTTTTCCAGCGCCTGCCTGGAGGCCATGGCCGCGGGGCTGCCTGTAGTCACCACCGCAGAGACCGGCGCGGCCGAAGTCATCGAGTCCGGCCGCAATGGATATACCGTTGATTTTCCGGTTGAGACCGATGAGCTGGCTGAAAAGATCAAGCGCGGCCTAAAGATTGACCGGGCCGGTCTGCTCAAGACCAACGAGAAGATTTTATCTCTCTTTGATTGGGAGAAGAATCTAGGAAAGACCCTTGAGGTATATGCCTTATAAATACATTCTGATTTGACATGAAGTGTGATAAACCGATTGAAATTATAAATAGGTTATTGTGTTTAAAAGTGCGAGAAAGACGTTAAAAAATATTATCAGCCTTCGATCGTCTCCTGATCCTGACTCAGTGGCTGGTATTATAGATCAGTTTCATAGGCTTTACTATGACGCCGGGAAGTTAAGGAAAACCTGGGTTGACACATTTTGGCTCGGTGTTCCAATACTGAAGTGTCCGCTGGATCTCTGGATTTACCAAGAAATTATTTTTGAGAAGAGACCGGATGTAATAATTGAATCTGGAACCGCCTCTGGAGGGAGTGCTTTGTTTCTGGCTTCCATGTGTGACTTGGTAAATAATGGGAAGGTTATTACGATAGATATTGAAGATCGAAAAGACAGACCTCAGCATGAAAGAATAGTCTATCTCCTGGGCTCATCTATATCAAAGGAAATTGTATCACAAGTCAAAGGCTTAATAAGCGATAAGGATAAAGTGATGGTGATTCTGGATTCGGATCATCATAAAGAACACGTGCTAAATGAGATAAGAATCTACCATAAATTGTTAACCAAAGGGAATTATCTAATCGTGGAAGATACAAATATAAATAATCATCCGGTCTATCCAGAATTCGGTCCGGGCCCGATGGAGGCAGTTGAAGAATTCCTGAAGGAAAATAGGGAGTTTGTGGCGGATAAAAACAGAGAGAAGTTCTATTTGACTTTTAACCCCAAAGGTTATTTGATAAAAATATAGATAATGGAAACGTTTTAATAAATCAACTATATTTGTTATCTAAACAGCGGCTAACAAGGCAGAAATTATCAGAGCATTTGTAAAAAATACTTTCCTTAAGATCAAAGATGAATAAAAAAGTTCTGTTTCTAATTCAGGATGAGAAGATGCCGAGCAGCCGCGTCAGGGTTGTGAACCTCCTGCCTGAATTGAAAAAACAAGGCATTCAAACGGAGACAACTAAGTATCCAAAAAAAAGCCTTGATAAAATGAGGATGTTAAAAGAATGCAGGCAGTTTGATATTGTTTATGTACAGAAAAAATTACCATCACCATTTGATGTAATAGGTCTTAAAATATTTTCCAGGAAACTGTTCTTTGATTTTGACGATGCTATTTATTACAGACATGATCTGAGTGAATCTCTTATTAGCAGGACAAGATATATCAAATTTAAATACATTGTAAAGAATGCAGATATAGTAATCGCAGGCAACAGAATATTATCTGAATATGCCAGCCAGTTTAACAAGAACGTGGTTGTCATACCATCCAGTGTGGAGATTAGGGATGTCCCATCCAAAGACCATGAAGTTTCTCATGATAAGATTGTTATTGGATGGGTCGGCGGCGAAGTGAATTTGCACCACCTTAGTGAATTAGCTCCGGTTTTCCAGAAGCTCTCTCAAGAATTTAAAATTCAAATAAGAATTCTCAGCAGTAAAAAGATAGATATCCCTTCAGTAGAAGTGCTTCATATCCCCTGGAGACTTGAGACACAGGAAAAAGAGATAGCTTTTTTCGATATAGGCGTAATGCCTTTACCAGGTAACAAACACGCTGAAGGAAAATGTGGATATAAGGCCTTACAATACATGGCGGCAGGAGTGCCACCCATTGTCTCCGATGTCGGTATCAATAAGGAAATTGTTGAACATGACAAGGAGGGATTTGTGGCGCCGACTAAAGATGAATTTTACAATTTTTTGAAAATTCTCATATTAAATAAAGACCTGAGGAAAAAAATGGGATATTATTCGCGCCAGAAAGTTGAAAACTATTTTTCTATTCCTCTAGCAGGGAAAATGCTTGCTGATACCCTGAGGAGTTGTTGAAATAAATAATCGTCCGGGATTATCTATTATCCTGGCCAGATACAGACATCTTGCCTGCAATCGCCAAGGCGGATCAGCCTGTTTATAAATTATTGACCTTCGAGGTGCAAGGAACTCAAAGGGATTCCTGGTGGATATTACCTAAAGAATCGAGTATAAAGGTGGGAAGATGAATTCAATGTTTGATACTTCTAAGCTTGTTGAGGCCATTGATCGCTTTTCTGAGGTCAAGATCCTGATCATCGGAGATGTCATGATGGATGAGTTCATCTGGGGCACGGTCGAACGGATATCCCCGGAGGCCCCAGTCCCGGTGGTGAATGTGACGCGTGAAACTAGGGTTTTGGGCGGAGCGGGTAATGTGATCAATAATGTCGTTTCCGTGGGAGGGCAGGCCATGCTTGCAGGCGTGGTCGGGCCGGACAGGATGGGCCGCAGAATCATCAGTATGCTTCAAGATCTAGGCAGCAGCCCTGATGGTATCTTTATTGATGAAAACCGGCCGACTACCATCAAGACCCGTATCGTGGCTCAGGCACAGCAGGTGGTTCGTTTTGACCGCGAAAAAAAGGATTCTTTAAAATCGAAAATGACCGAAAAAATCCTTAATTTCCTTAATGAGCTGGCTGATTCTCTGGACGCGGTCATCATCTCTGACTATGGAAAAGGTGTGATCTCACTCGAATTGATGGACGGAGTTCGGCAATCCCTTGAAGGGCAGAATGTTATCATCACCGTTGACCCCCAGATCAACCATTTTTTGTTTTACCGAAATGTTACAGCCATAACCCCTAACCACTATGAAGCCGGAGCGGGCGTGGGGGTTAAAATTGATTCGGAAGAAAGTCTCGAACAGGCAGGCAACATGCTCATGGATGGGCTTAACCTGGCCTCAGTGCTTATCACCCGGGGCGAGCAGGGAATGGCTCTTTTTGAAAGAGACCTCTCCCCGGTGCATATCCCGGTCGTAGCCAGGGACGTCTTTGACGTTTCCGGAGCTGGTGACACGGTTATTGCCGCATTAACCCTGGGTTTGGCTGCCGGGTTGTCCTTTCAGGAAGCGGCCGCCTTGTCCAATTTCGCCGCAGGCATAGTGGTTGGTAAGATTGGGACGGCTGCAGTTACAGCCGAGGAACTTAAGGCGGCGGTTATAAATATCGAGTAACTAGTCGCCTCTGAGGCCGCCATGAACCAATCCATAAAAAAAGAGATTTATTGGAACACGTAATACCCTTATCTGACTTCAAATACAGGCAGTGCTGTCTATTGTTGACTTTTCGACTTTGAGGGGATATTTTTTGATTCTATTTTTTAGAAATCCTGAATGAAAATCTTGAGGGCATTGAATGAATATCTGTGTAATAGGTTCAGGCTACGTGGGATTGGTTACCGGAACTTGCTTTGCTGAGTTCGGATTGAATGTTATTTGCCAGGACAAGGATAAGTCCAGGATCAGCGATCTAAAAGCTGGTCGGGTGCCAATTTATGAGCCCGGCCTTGAGGAGCTTTTAAACAAGAACCTTCGTGAAGGCCGGTTGACTTTTACGACTGATATTAAATCAGGAGTTCAGCAATCCCTGGTTATTTTCATTACTGTGGGCACTCCATCCACCGCTACAGGGGAGGTGGACCTGGAAAGCGTCAGGGAGGTTGCCGCCCAGCTAGGCCAGAACATGAACGATTACAAGGTGATCGTAACCAAGAGCACTGTCCCTGTCGGCACCTGTCAGATGATCGAGGACATCATTAAAGAGAACCAGGTCGAAGAGCATTCCTTTGATGTCGTTTCCAATCCGGAGTTCCTCCGTGAGGGCTCGGCCATCGAGGACTTCATGCGGCCCAATCGAGTCGTGCTTGGCGCCAAAAGAGAGCAGGCCTTGGCCATTGTCAAGGACCTTTACCGGCCGTTATATTTGATTGAAACCCCCTTTGTTTTGACGACTATCGAGACCGCGGAGCTGATCAAGTATGCGGCCAACGCCTTTTTAGCGACCAAGATTTCCTTCATCAATGAGATAGCCAATCTTTGTGAATTGGTCGGAGGAGACGTGCGCCAGGTGGCCAAGGCCATGGGCCTGGACAATCGCATCGGGCCGAAATTTCTCCACCCGGGTCCAGGTTATGGAGGTTCTTGTTTTCCAAAGGATACCCGCGCCTTTGCCCATCTGGCTCGATCAAAAGGGTACGACCTGAAGATCGTAAACGCCGTTATCGAGGTGAATCAGAGCCAGTGGGAGCGCATGGTAGAAAAGATCGAGATGGCCGCAGGGGGCCTTGCCGGCTGTCATATTGCCTTTTTGGGTCTGACCTTCAAGCCGAATACCGATGATATTCGTGAAGCCCCGGCTGTCTTTATCATTCAGAAGCTGATTGAGAAGGGAGCGAGGGTCAAGGCCTTTGATCCGGCTGGTATCCCAGACGCCCGGCAGTTTATGCCCGAGGTTGAGTACACGGATGACGCCTATGAGACCATGAGCGGGGCCGACCTCCTGGTCATCGCCACGGAGTGGAATCAGTTTCGCAACCTTGACTGGGAAAGGATTAAAGGCCTGCTCAAAAAGAATACCGTGGTTGATCTCCGTAATATCTACGAGCCGGTCAGGATGCGTGAACTGGGCTTTGCTTATACTTCCATCGGTCGGTAGGTCACAGGTGAGCCAGCTTAAAGACCCGGCGCCGGTTAAGCCCATGGTCGCTATGTTTTCGGCGAGCCGCAGAGCCATGGTGGAAGCGAGCCGGATGCTTGAAAGCGAGATTGGCCGGATTGACTTTATCAGTCAGGAATTTCCCTTTGACCAGACAACTTACTATCAGGAGGAGATGGGTGGGCCGCTCAGAAAGAGATTTTTTTCAGCGGAAAAATTGATAGACCCAAATGACCTGGTTGATTTAAAAATTTGGACCGTTGAGCTTGAGGCCAGATTTTCCGATGATATGGCCAGGCGCCAGGTGAACATTGATCCTGGATATATCTCAATCGAAAGGCTGGTCTTAGCCACCGGTAAAAATAATGTTCATCGCATTTACCTCGGCCGGGGCGTCTGGGCGGACCTGACCCTGATTTTCCAGCAAGGTGAATTCAGGCCACTGCCTTGGACTTATCCTGACTATGCTTCTGAAGCGGTGCGCACGGTAATGCAAGACATAAGAAGGAAGTACCTGGATCAGCTTCCGCCTGAGGCAAAGGAGCGCAAATGATTTTGAGCATGACCGCTTTTGGTCAAGCTAGAGGCAGGATTCTGGATCGTGATGTGACCATAGAAATACGCTCGGTCAATAACCGTTTTCGTGATATAATCACTCGCGTTCCCAAGCTTCACGCCTCACTGGAGGATCAGATCAAAAAGATTGTCGCCAACCGCGTAAACCGGGGCCGGGTGGAGGTTCGGGTTCAGGTTGACGAGTCCTCGTCAAAAAGACAGAATCTAAAGCTCGACATGGACCTGGCGCGGGTTTACCACGATTTGCTGCTTCAGCTCAAAGAAGAAATAGGTCTGGCTGACGAAATCCAGTTGGCGCATTTTATGGATTTGGGTGATATCATCGTTTGGCAGGAAGAGGAGATTGATCTTGACGCTTTCATGGCCGGGTTGGTTCCTGTACTCAATGAAGCCCTTGACCACCTGATTCAGATGCGTTCTGCCGAGGGGGAGGCAATTGCTGCCGATTTTAAAGAGCGCCTGGATGTGATTTCATTGCACCTTGGTGAGATTGATCTCCGCCGGGAGTCCCTGCTTCTTGAGACCAAGGCCCGCCTGGAAGAGAGGGTGAAGGCTCTGACCAACGGGCTTGGACTTGACGAGGCGCGTCTTTTGCAAGAGGTGGCCTATCTCGCTGAAAGGAGCGATATTACTGAGGAGATGGTTCGTCTCAGGAGTCACCTCGATCAGTTTCGATCATATCTCAGCCATGGGGGAGTTGTCGGTCGGCGTTTGGAATTTCTTCTTCAGGAAATGAATCGTGAGGTTAACACCATTACTTCAAAAGCCGGGGACGTGGCCGTTACCAGCGGGGCCATTGAAATCAAAAGTGAACTCGAGAAATTCAGAGAACAGGTTCAGAATCTAGAATAAAACAGAGAGAGGGCTATGAGCGGGAAATTGATCAATATCGGATTTGGCAATTCCATCGTTTCTGATCGGATTGTGGCCATTGTTTCACCGAGTTCGGCGCCGATGAAACGGCTCAAGGACGAAGCCAGGGAGCATCAGCGCCTGGTTGACGCGACTCATGGCCGACGAACCAGGTCAATAATCGTTACGGACAGTTATCACATCATTCTCTCTGCGGTCCCGAAAGAGAAGATTATGAATGCAAAATTAACCGATATCGGATTTGGTAATTCCATTGATTCCGATCGAATTGTGGCCATAGTTCCGTCGAATTCAGCGCCAATGAAACGGCTTAAGGACGAAGCCAGGGAGCATCAGCGCCTGGTTGACGCGACTCATGGCCGACGAACCAGGTCAATAATCGTTACGGACAGTAATCACATCGTCCTTTCTGCCGTCCAGGCGGATACGATTGCCCAGCGTTTTGCCGGTGACGGACAATCCAAGGAATAGCTCACAAGCATGCCTCGACTGATGGTCGTATCAGCGCCTTCGGGCGCTGGTAAGACAACTATCTGCCGCCGACTGGTCGAACAGGTCCCTGATCTTTTTTACTCCGTCTCGTACACCACACGAAAGCCGCGTCCCGGAGAAAAAGAAGGCGTTGATTATTTTTTTTGTGACCGCTCCCGCTTTGAGGCCATGATTGAAGCAGGGGAGTTCTTAGAATGGGCTGAAGTTTACGGACATTACTATGGCACCGGCCGGCAAAAGGTCCTCCAACAACTTAAAAACGGGCGGGACGTCCTGGTGGACATCGAGATAGTCGGGGCCAGGCAGATCAAGGCCGCCTTTCCGGAGGCGGTTTTTATTTTTATCCTGCCGCCGACTTTTCAGGAGCTGGCTCACCGGCTTGAGCTTCGCGGCACGGAGGACGAGGCTGAACAGGACAAAAGGCTTAGCCAGGCCCGAACCGAAATCGAAGCCCATCAGATGTATGATTATCTGGTTATAAACGATGAGGTTGACCGGGCCGTAGAAGACTTGATCATGTTAGTTCGGGCCGAACGTCTTCACCTTCCAAAAGATGATCAATTCTGGAGACGTTTCTTTCAGGATTCGAAATAACTCCGGCGAAGTTTTTATAGTTTTTCCCCTGAAGAGATTGCGGAAAAAGCTGGAAGGGTTTTGCATCGGTCTCTTCAGCTTTAATGGTGAAATAACATGTCGGAAATCATCGGCGGCCTGAATTCGGTCCTGGAGGCTTTACGTGCCCGCGCCGATTCATTCGAAAGAATCTACATGAGTCAGGGCCGCTTGAGGCCGGCTTTACTAGAACTTTTCAAAGCGGCTCGGGCCGCGGGAATTAAAGTAACCCGCGTGGAGAGGTCCCGATTGGATCAAATTTACGACGACCGAGGCCATCAAGGGGTGGTGGCCCGGATTGGCGTTTACCGCTACTTTTCTTTGGAACAGATACTGGATAGGGCTAAAGGTCCGCGCTCCCTGGTTTTGATCTTGGACGGGATTCAGGACCCAATGAATCTGGGATCACTGCTCAGATCGGCCGAAGCCGCTGGCTCAGCCGGAGTGATTCTGCCACGGGAAAGGGCCGCTCCAATCACGGCCGTGACCCTGAAGGCTTCAGCCGGGGCGGCGGAGCATGTTGCTGTCGCCCGGGTGGTTAATCTGGTGCGGGTTATCGAGGAACTCAAGCAAGAAGGGTTCTGGGTGCTCGGGGCTCATCAAGACGCTGAAGCCAGCCTGTATGATCAGGATCTGAGTCAAAGACTGGCCCTGGTCGTGGGAGGCGAAGGCAAGGGGCTCAGACGCCTGGTCGCTAAATCCTGCGACTGCCTGGTCTCCATTCCGCTTCGAGGTCAGGTCTCATCACTTAACGCCGCCGTGGCCGGGGCCTTGGCTATGTTTGAGTACGTCCGTCAGACTCGTGAGCAGAAATGACAACCTATCTTGCCGAAGCTAACATGCTCCTTACCTTAAGCTTTAGTTTTAAAATATTCATATAGCAGGTATTAAAAATGGACACTATCGAGGCCATCAAGACCAGGAGAAGCATTCGGTCCTGGAAAGACAGACCGGTGCCGGACAATCTGGTCAGGGAGATTCTAGGAGCGGCCATGTATGCGCCATCAGCGGTCAACAGGCAACCCTGGCAGCTGGTCATGATCACCGACCGGCAGCTATTGGATAAAATCCCTGAGATTAACCCTTATGCCGCTATCGCCAGAAAGGCCCCCATGGGGATAATGGTTTGCGGTGATCTGCACCTGGATATGTATGGGGGTTACTGGCCTCTGGATTGTTCCGCGCTCACCCAGAACCTCCTCCTGGCCGCTCATGCCAAGGGTCTGGGTGCGGTCTGGACCGGGGTCTATCCCGGAGAAGACCGTGTTCAAGGCTTCCAGCGGCTGCTCAACCTGCCCCAGCATGTCGTTCCCTTGGCTCTGGTCCTTTTGGGTTATCCGGCTGAATCCCCTGGGCCGGAGGATCGTTTCAGGGAGGACCGCATTCATTATAATCAATGGTAGCGCATGTGTTTAATTGCATCAGGATGGCAGGGAATTACATCATGAGCGATTCGATCACCCTGGGTAAGATTTCCGGGAGAGAGTGAATGTCCTGGATGACAAGATAGCTCCTGGGATCGCACATCTTTCTGAGGTAGTCGTTTCCGCTTTGATCAACCGTAATGCAGAACGGCTGGATGCCTTTTTTTTTAGCCTCGAGCAGGGCCAGCATGGTGTCATGGAGGCCGTATTCGTTTGAACGCCTGTCCTCACCGTAATCATGATCCTGGGGAAATCCGTCACTCAGAAGGATAAGGAGGCGCTGGTCCGACTCAATCGGCTTCAGCTTTTCAATGGCATGTCGAATGGCCGGCCCCATACGGGTGCTTTGTTTGGGCTGGATGCCGCCGATTCGTTTCTTCATTGTTTCTGTATAGGAATCTGAAAAATCCTTGATTCGATAAAAATCAACACATTCTCTTCCATAGCCTGAGAACCCGAAAATGGCGTAATCATCGTCAAGGGCGTTAAGGGCCTCCATAATGACCACCAGGCTCTCTATTTCGATATCTATAATCTTCTTGTCTTTGCTCGCCATTTTATGCAAGGCGGGCTCCCGGGCCAACTCAGTCCCCGAGTTACTATATTTTTCTATATAAGGCACCAGCTCGTCTGTCGAGGCGCTCATGTCTATCAGGAGCAGGGTTGATATCTTCCTGATCTTTTTATCTCTTCTGGAAAAGATTCTATCCGAGGGGCTGGCGCTGGCCCTGCGATCCACCACCGCCTCTATCATTGGCGGTAAATCAATCTCATCCCCCCACTCCACTCTCCGAACAACCTCGATAACATTTGGCCGGATACGCTGAAACTGTTTTTTCACCTTCTGAATAAGGTCGTTGTAATTGGCGTAGATCTCGTCAATGCGTTCGGATTCAAAAGGCTCGACCACCCTCTCCCTGAGACAGCACCACCTGGGACGATAAGCCTTGGCCAGATAATCCCATTCATCGTAATAAAAGGGGCCCTCCTGACCAGTTGATCGGTTGAAAATTGAAACAATCGGATGTTCCTGCTCATCGTAATCTTCCGCATTCTGATCATTTGATGCGCTCTTGGCCCTGATTTCATCAGCGTCCGTAATGAAAAGCCCTTGGGAAAATGGTTCTTTTGCCTCCAGAAACTTCAATTTCGAAGGATCAACGGTTTTGAGAAACTCTTTAAGCTCGTCCATGGACATGGGGATAACGCCTTCACTATCTAGGCCATCATTTATGATTTCATCAGGAGGGGCCTTCCAGGGGCCTGAACCGGGCAGAAGTTCAGGGTCAAGCCTCCCTCGGAAAAAAAGAGGAACAGAAGGAATATAGGAGCGGCTAGCCGGCAGCCTGCTTAAGTATTCGTAAATTGTAAGAGTTTTGAAAAAACAGTCCCACACGCCTCGGGCCTTTTCATAGAATCCGGAAAGGGTGTCCTTGAGAAAAGCGACGTGTTTTAAAACGGCCGGTGGTATTTCCGTTTCATCCAGACATCCAATGGTTAACCGTAATAGGACCTCAACAAGGGCCTCCTGAAAAGGAAGGTCCTTAAAAAACGGCCTTCGGCTCATGGTTCTTGAAAAAACCAGCTCGATTTCCTGCCTGAGGCCGGCGTATTCCTGCATGAGCATTCGATCAATCCGGCCGTCCTCTAAAATAAAGAAAATATCCTCGGCCAGTTTTTTTAGGGGAAAGAATTCGAGAACGGTCAGGATAGAGGTGAGTCCGGATTTAAAGGTCCCAAATTCAATATATCCAGCCTGATGAGCCGCGGCTACTTTGTACTCGCGGAAGTTTTCTTTACGAGTCTGCTCGCTGGCGATAAATGGTGGAAGGTAGATCGTTTGACCATCACCGGTCGGATAATGTCTGACAATGGGCTTTTCATCGGAGTCAAGCTCTTCCGTGCTTTTAAGACGCAGTTTCTGACCGGCGAGTGCATGGGCGAAAATGGCAAGAAGACGACGATGATCTTCAAGAAGAACGGCTTCCTTCCATCTTAAAAGCTCATGACAAGACTCTTGAGATATGAGGGTAAAGTAGCTGATCCCGGCTTGCTCATCCTGAAGAAGGAAAGAAAGCCCTTTCTCGATCCAATGGTCGAGAAAAACCTCAGGCATTTCCTCAAGGACGCGGCTGATGTTTTTCAAATAGGTCCAGGAGGCCTGGATGGAAATTTTTCCTAGGGCTGCTTCATATGTCATGACTTTGTCTTGGGCCGGGTATGAGAGAGAGGCGATACTCGAGACGATAGCATCGAAGGCTGACGGGATTCCCCCGGGCTGTTCCGAGGACAACGTTCGAGTCGTTTCGAGGGCCGCAGCCCGAACGGTTGGGCTGAGAGTAAGAAGGGCCGTTGGACATCGCTCGTAAAACTCAATCGCCTTTTCTGGGCAGGCTTGGGTCAGGATGGAGACAAGCTGAAAAACCGTGAGACGTTCGGAGGGATATAGGACATCCAATCCTTCTGGTATCAATGTGAAATAAGTTGACGCCAGATCGGCCGCATGTTGAGCTAGCTTGAGGCCCGTAGCATGCCAGTCCTTCAGTTCCCGGAACGATATGAATTGGATGATCTCAACACTCGATTTCAGAAAGGAGACTGCAGCCTTTTCGCTTGATTTGCCAGCAGCCAGGATTTGGATGGCATATCCAGCCCAGGACCTGAGATGAACGATGTCTCCGTGTTTGAGAAATACTGGTGTGGATCGAAAAAAATAAATAGCTGTCAAGGGAGAGTGTTCGGTCATTTGCAGACCCTGCTCCACCCATCCTTTCAAGTAGTGAATCGAACCCGCTGACAGGAGCGCCGGGCTTGACCGGAAATATTCCTGGCATAAACCGGACGCCTGTGCAGGTTCCTTCATGGTCTTTTGCCCCAGGATCATCCATTGTAAAAATTCTTCTCTTGACAGAAAGGGAAGGACGGCGGGGGAGGTCTTCATGAAGGCGGCAGCCCCTTCAGTCGAGCGGTCAAACAGTTCCCCGGCCAGGTCAATGATTTCATGACCGGATAAATCGTTAAACCACTGGTTTTCCGCAAATGGCTCTTCTTCTGTGAATAAGGCCTTTAAAAATTTTTTATCAAGCTTCAATGGGGCATTCCAAAAAAATCGCTATGGAAAAATTGTGGATATGACTTCTGAAATGGCTTTCTGGACTTCCCTTTCATCAGTCAGTGAAGCGGCAATGGCGATCTCGCAAGCCCTCCTGGCCGTTATGCCTTCCTTGATCAGCCTCCCGGCATAAATCAGCAGACGGGTACTGACCCCTTCGTTCAAGGCATGTCCCTTCAGGTTTCTTATTTTTTCTCCTGCCTTGGCTAGTTCGTAAGCAATCTCACTGTTGACTGAACTTTCATGCTGAATGATCTGGGCCTCCTGTGTTCGGGAGGGGTAATAGAAATCAATCGCCATAAAACGCTGCCGGGTGCTTTGCTTTAAATCCTTGATCACACTCTGATATCCTGGATTGTAGGAGATCACGAGCAGGAAGTTATCATGGGCCCTGACAACTCTTCCGGTTTTGTCTATTGTGAGAAATCTTCGATGATCTGAGAGGGGATGGATGATGACGGTGGTGTCCTTTCTTGCCTCGACAATTTCATCGAGATAACAAATGGCTCCGATCTTGACTGCTTTGGTTAGTGGTCCATCTACCCAGATGGTTTCATCTCCTTTTAAAAGGAACTTCCCAACCAGATCAGTCGCTGTTAAATCCTCGTGGCAGGCCACTGTTATAAGTGGAATGGATTGCCCGTTGCCTTCTTCCGAGACGCCAAGCTCATGGCCAAAAGTGTAGGCCATGTATTCAATAAACCGTGTCTTTCCCGTTCCGGTCGGGCCTTTAAGGAGCACGGGGATCTTTGAACGAAAGGCCGCCTCAAATAGCTTAACCTCATCCCCAATTGGGAGGTAATAGGGCTTCTCCGTAATTCTATACTCCTCGACCTTGAATTCTCGAACTTTTTTAGATAAATTCATTTTTAATTCCTTTTTCAGGTTGGAATAATAAGGAAAAGGCGTCTTTAGGTCAAGGATGGAAAAAGATGGCGGGGACAATCGAATAAATTCCCTGCTTAAAAAAGGTTCTTCATATCCTCCTTTAAGTCCCTGACAGGAATGTTTCAACAGATTATGATCGAGGTCCGAAGATGGCCGTGCCAACGCGAACGATGGTCGCGCCTTCCTCGACAGCGACCTCAAAGTCGCCGGACATCCCCATGGACAGCTCGGTCAGCGAGGGGCTGATACTTTCCTTGAGCTTCCTCAATGCCGTAAAGTAGGGCCTGGCCTTGTCCGGCTGGTCGAAGAAAGGAGGCATGGTCATAAGGCCCCGCACCTCAAGATTCGGTAGCTCGTCCAGCTCGGCTACAAGGTCGGCGGTGTGGGCCTTGTCCACTCCAGACTTGGATTCCTCCTCAGAGATATTGACCTGGACGAGAATGGGTATGCGGCGGTCTATATTTTTTGCCCGTTTGTTCAGCTCATTGGCAAGTTTTATACTGTCCACGGTTTGGATCATGTTAAAGAGCTTGACCGCATACTTGGCCTTGTTGGTCTGGAGATGGCCGATAAAATGCCAGGTGGCAGAAGGGCCAATCTCCTCAATCTTTATGCGGGCTTCCTGTATGTAGTTCTCCCCAAAGACTTTCAGCCCGGCATCAAGTCCAGCCCGGACAGTGTCGCTGGACAAGGTTTTCGTCACAGCAACCAGTTGAACCTCTGCCGGCTCCCGGCCGACCCGAAGGCAGGCCTCCTGGATTCGGTCAATCACCATTGCGAGGCGTTCCTTGATTGAGGATGAGGTCATATATCGTTCCTTTATGATTGGAAATAGATGGACAGGTCCAACCCCAGAGGTTTGGGATCAAGCACCTCGACCACCTCCCGGTCCAGATATTTCTTATCACTGAGATCAATGGTCTTTGGCCCGGTATGGGGGAGACCTCTTGAGTCAAAGATGATCTTGATTCTGGGCCGGAGTAAGGTGGCGCGGTTGACGTTTATGACCACAGCGATCTCACCACTGTTAAGTTTGATCAGGGTCCCGGCCGGGTAAATGCCAAGGCATTGGGTAAATCTTTCCACCCACAGAGAGTTAAACTGTATGTCTCTCAAGGCAAAGATAACCTTAAGAGCCTCATGCGGCAGTATGCTTGTGCGGTAAACCCGGTCACTGGTTAAAGCATCATAAACGTCTGACATACCAGTAATGGCAATGAAATCATCAATTTGATCCCCGGAAATACCATCCGGGTAACCTGACCCATCAATCCGTTCATGATGATGGCGGGCCACCAAGATGGCCTCCTCGGGGATTTTTTTTGTTTTCTCAAGCATATGAGCCCCAACCACCGTATGGGACTTCACGGCCCTGAATTCCTTCTCGGTTAATGTTGATCGCTTGTTCAGGATTTTCAGCGGCACCTTGGTTTTTCCGATGTCGTGAAGAATGGCCCCCAGGCCTAACCGACGAATTTTGCTGCGGGATAAATTTACGTGGCAGCTCATGCCGATGGCCAGCACGGCCACATTCAGGGAATGGGTCAGGGTGTACTCGTCATATGTTTTCAGTTTAATCAGGGCCAGCGAGGCGTCCCGGTTCCTGAAGGCAGACTCGATAATATCCTCAACGTTATCCTGAACCTTGGGCACATTGATTTCCCGTCCGGCCCGGGCGTCAGCCAAGAACTCCCGTGTCGTCTCAAGGGCAGTGAGATATGTCTCGCGAGCGCGGGGGAGTTCTTCTTCAAAAGTAACAACGTCAGGAAGGGCTTCCGGCTCCTTCTGGATTTGGTTTTCGACCTGTTTACTTTTCTGGGATTTTTTCAGACTCTCTTTGGTTCGATCGTCTTCCTTCGGGCGGGAGGCGCTGCGGGTCAGGTCTATGGTAACCTCTTTGATGCCGTATTCTATGAGCTGCTGGATATCCTCGATCGAGGCGACCAGTTTACTTTTTCTGGTCCAGGGGTGGTCAAACCATTTTCGTCCCACATCATGAACATACATGCCCACTGTCAGGTCTTTCGTTTGAATTTTCTTCAGCTTTTTATTAGGCTTGTCCACTTCTTCCCTGAAGCAGAATTTGGATATCTAGGATATGTCCCCTAGGACAAGAGCCTGCCTGGAGGCGCGCTTTCTGTATTCAATCAGCCCCGGCCAAGACATGTATATTTGTGTCGGCTGAACTCATGAACAGTTCTCACAGATACCTGGTAAGGTCCAGGCCCAGGCTTTTAGGGTCTAGAACGTCAACAACCTCCTGATTCAGGTGCTTTTTATCATTAAGATCAATGATCTTGTGCCCGGGTATGGGGAAGCTTTTTGAATCAAAGAGAAGCTTGACTCTTGGTCTGAGCAGGCTGGTGCGGTTGACACCTAAGACCACGGCCACTTCACCGGTATTGAGTCTGATTAAGGTGCCAGCCGGGTAAATGCCTAGACACTGGATAAACCTTTCAATCCAGAGCTGGTCGAACTGTATGTCCCTTAAGGCGAAGATGGACTTGAGGGCCTCATGCGGGAGTATACTGCTGTGGTAAATCCGGTCACTGGACAGAGCGTCATATACGTCTGATATGCCGGAAATGATCATGAAAGGGTCAAGCTGATTTCCAGACAGCCCGTCCGGGTAGCCGGTGCCATCAATTCGCTCGTGGTGGTGTCTGGCTATAGTGATGGATTGGTTGGAGATATCTTGGGTTTTTTCAAGTATCTGGGCTCCGATTACCGGATGAAATTTGATGGTCTTGAACTCTTCCTCAGTCAACTGACTTTTCTTGTTGATGATTTTCGAGGGTATCTTGGTTTTTCCCAAATCGTGAAAGATGGCTCCTATCCCTAACTGGCGGATCTTACCCCGGGGGTAGTTTATATGACAGCCCATGCTGATGGCCAGGACGCCCACATTCAGTGAATGTGTCAGGGTGTATTCATCATAAGTTTTCAGTTTGATCAGGGCCAGGGAGGCGTCTCGGTTCCTGAAGGCACTCTCGATCATTTCTTCAACATTGTCCCGCACCCTGGCCACATTGATCTTGCGTCCCGCACGCGTATCAGCCAGGAATTCTCTTGTGGTTTCCAGAGCGTCTAAATAAGTCTTCCGGGCTCGAGGCAGCTCCACTTCCAAGGGCACGGATTCCGGCTGGTCTTTTGCCTCATCTCCAATTCGATCCTGGAGTTCATTGATTTCTTGATCTTGTTTTGCGCTTTCTTCGTCTTCAGGAGCTTTCTTTTTTGCTGGGACCTCGCGGGCCAGGTCAATGGTGACTTCCTTGATACCGAACTCCTTAAGCTGCTCGATGTCACTAATCGAATTGATGAGTTTGCTCTTGTGCGGCCAGGGGTGGTGGAACCATTTGCGCCTCACATCGTGAACAAACATGCCGACCCTAAGGTCTTTGGTTTGAATTTTTTTCAATCTTCTGGCTGGCATGCTTAAGCCCTGACGCGCAGCAGTTTCAGATTTTCCAGATACGCATTAACCCTTGCATGGACTGGCTGAAGACTGTCCGAAAAACTCAGACCCATGTGGTATATGTCCTCGATTTTTTGACAATTTTTCACTTCACTTTCAAGATCAACGGCCAGCCCGTGCTCAGGGAAAGGGATGACAAGGTATAAAATGGTCTCTACGGAGAAGGACTTGGGTGAACTAAGCAGGCATCCGCTGCTGGAAAGGTTGAGTATCTCGCCTTTGACCCGCTCATTCTTGTCGTCTGACTCCTTATCCGTGGAAAAGGCTAGATTGAGCCTGACAGGGTAGCGCTCTTCCCTTCTAATGTTTGAAGATTCTATTGACTCAGGATATTTCAGAAAAACCAAAGGAAACGGGCGCCTGGCAAAACCTAAAACCTCGGACATAAACCCGCACGCTCTCCCGGCTTCTATAAACCGAACCATACAAACAATGCCTTCATCTAGCTGAACCGGCAGACTGTTGTGTATAGGGTGGTCTATGATAACGTATTGGTTTTGTTTAAATCCTCTAAAAAGTGAGTTGAACTTGTTATTGAAAATAGAGGGGAATTCAACGATAAGTCTCAGACCCGGAGAAAAAGTAGGTTGTCCTTCCACTTCCAATCTCTACCTTTCATTATGGGTTGCTACCGGCCATTTTAAAGACAAACTGTTTCTATTGGAACCAGGTTACAGAAAAAGATATCAGAAGTTCTTCTATGTTCAAGTTTTTCCTTTCCTTTATTTTATTTTATCACATCAGCTCTCCAGGGGATAGTTAAAAAATATTATCCGCGAAGTGAGGCGCTCACCACTGCCAAGAAAAATCTCCTTATCTGTCAACGCTTTTCGTGGCCAGGACAGATTTAACGCAGCCTCAATCTAGGGCGCCAGATCAAATCGTCTCAGTAGTTCGATTACCTCAGCCAGAGGCAATCCAACCACGTTGGTGTAAGAGCCGTTGATTGTACTGACCAGGGCGGCCCCCCGGCCCTGGATGGCATAAGCCCCGGCCTTGCCGATCGGTTCCTTGGAATCGAGATAGTTCTCGATGTCTGAAGACGTGAGCCGCCTGAATTCAACCTCAGTCCGGACGCAGTTGCACTGGCATTCATTCAGCTTCCTGTTTAATAAACAGTAACCTGTTAATACTTCATGGCGTCGGCCGGAAAGTCCTTGCAGCATCTTGGCCGCTTCGGCCCTGTTCCTTGGTTTACCCATAATCTTACTATCCAGAACGACGATGGTGTCAGCACCCAGAATCCAGGAAACGGGATTATGATCCGCGCACCATTCTGCTTTGGCTCGAGCCAGGCGGAGCACATAAGCTGATGGGGTCTCGCCGGGCTTGACTGTTTCGTCCACCTCACTCGGCTGAATCTCGAAATCAATCCCGGCCAGCGTCAGGAGTTCTCTTCTCCGGGGCGAATTCGAGGCTAGGATTAAACAGAGACCGCTCATAAACCTGACCTTGGAGGTTCGGGGAGTTTAAAAAGGGACCTGACAGCTGCCGTGGTGATTGCGGCCACTTCTTCAACAGACACCCCCTTGATGCGGGCTAGTTCGGCGGCAGTAAATCTGATCAGGGCCGGTTCATTGCGCTTTCCTCGTTTGGGCGCCGGGGCCAGAAAGGGGCAGTCCGTTTCCAGGAGGATAGATTCCAGGGGAACTTTAGCCACAACCCGGCGCAGGGTTTCTGCCTTGGGAAAGGTGATCGTGCCCGGGATGGACAGGTGAAACCCCAAATCAAGAAAACGGCGAGCCAGGTTGTAGTCGCCGGAAAAACAATGAATCACCCCCCTCTTCAGGCTGGACCGAACGGCTGAGAGGTGGCTATAGATTTTCTGATGGGCCTCCCGGTCATGAATGATCAGAGGCAGATCCAGCTCCAGGCCCAGATGAATAAGATCGTCAAAGGCCTTTTCCTGGAGGTGGTGCGGTGAGAGGTTTCTGAAAAAATCCAGGCCGATTTCACCGAAGCCGACCACCTGCTCGGACCGGCCCAGGTCTCGAAGCCGGTCAAGCCCGGCCGGTGTGAGGCTCTTGGCGTCATGGGGATGGAATCCGACCGTAGCTGAGATGAAGTCGTTTTTTGCAGCCAGGTCTATGGCGCGGGCTGAACTTTCCACATTGATGCCAATGGTTATGATGTGAACCAGCCCCGCTTCTTTGGCTCTTTTCAGAACATCCTTTCTGTCTGAGTCAAATTCTTTCAGGTCCAGATGTGCGTGACTGTCAATTAGGTTCAATCTGCTTCAACTCCTGATTCCCTGAAGATTTTGGTGATTGTTCATTCTCAGAACCACAAAAGCCCCAGCAAGTTGATTTCGATTTTCATTTAAGGGCCTTGAAATGGGTGGGAGAATGAGGACAAATTAAAACGCTTTTATTTATTTTTCTTAAATTGCTGTAATTTCTGGTAATTGCTTCCAATTTGCAGGTGGAATTATAACCGTTCAGGCCAGTCACCGCAAGGCTTGATGCAAGCAATCCTTCTTATTGGCGTGTTTTTCTTTTCAGGATTTATTGCTAAACCAGAAATCATGTCCTATAATCTTTATCTAGTATGGGTTCAGAACTGATAGAGTTGCGTGATAAATTGGATGAAGACGAGGCTCGAACGCTTTCACCCCGGGCCTGCCTGAGCCGTGAAGCGCTTCGACGACGCCCGGATAAAACTGCTGCTCAAGATCACCGCCAAAACTATGCCATTGATGTTGATCGTATCCTGCACTCCCTGGCTTTTACAAGGTACATTGATAAAACTCAGGTCTTCTATTTAATCAAAGACGACCATATCTCCCACCGGGTTCTTCATGTACAGTTCGTTTCCCGTATCGCCCGAACCATAGGTCGGCACCTGGGCCTGAATCTGGACCTGATCGAGGCCATCGCGTTGGGGCACGATCTGGGCCATGCCCCTTTTGGCCATGACGGCGAGATATACCTCTCCCGGCTCTGCCAGAGGCATCACATAGGCCATTTCGTTCATGCGGCCCAAAGCGTTGAGTTCTTGGAAAAGATTGAGCGCAAAGGCCAGGGCTTGAACTTAAGCCTCCAGGTACTTGACGGCATCCTGGCTCATGACGGAGAGGTGGACATTAGGTCTTTAGGCCCTGAGCCGAGTCTTTCCTTTGACGAGCTTGATCGCCACATGGAGGGGAAAATAAAGGATCCTTCGGTTGATTTTGCACCTATGACTTTTGAGGGGTGTGTAGTACGGCTGGCCGACACTATCAGCTATATCGGGCGAGACATAGAGGACGCCATTCGACTGGAGTTGATTCGCCGGGCCGACCTGCCTGCTGATTGCGTCCGCGTCCTCGGTGACACCAATGGGAAGATTGTCTATACACTGGTCACTGACTTGATTCAGACCAGCATCAGGGAAAATATTGTTGGCTTTAGCCCGGAGCGGGCGCAGGCCCTGGTCAAGCTCAAGGATTTCAACCGCGAGCGAATCTACTTTAATATAAACATTAAAACCGAAGCCGAAAAAATCGAAGCGCTTTTTAGGCTGATTTTTGAACGCCTTCAAAATGATCTCCAGTCCGGTCAGGAGAATAGCCCGATTTTTAAAGAATTTCTTCAAAATATGGCTCCAGGCTATTTTGAGGGCCGACCCTCGGCTGCAGTGGTCCGGGATTTTGTGGCCGGCATGACGGATGAATACTTTTTGGCCGAGGGGAGACGAATGCTTCTGCCTCAATACCGGGTCCGAGGGTCTGCTTGAAGTCAGCATACATCCATACAGGAAACGCGATTTAGACCGTTATCAAACTCGCGCTCCTCAATTCAATTTTCCGCATTGTCTCATGAATTGATCTTCTTCATATTTACACCTCTCCCATATAAAAACATTTTCTATTTAAGCGCCAAATTCTGAGTGGCTGCCAGTCAAACTATAAGTTTATACTCTAGAAAGAATTAAAAATTGAATCATAGCGCCCGCGCTTACAGGAGCAGGCGATGGGGGTGGAGAGTAATTTGTTTTATTTCTTTATGTTATAACGATCGGCTCTTTGATCGCTGACAGGATCATAACTTTGACCCCATGCCTCGGCCTTTTCGAAAACGATGGGCGCAACTGGTGATAATCGTCTTATGATCGAAATCGTTGCCCAAAGTATGCTGATAAACGAACGGCAGGCTGGGGAATCAGAACTTTATTGAAATTTGGAGGTATTCATGAACGAACAAACAAGCAATATCTTGCTTGTTGAAAATGAGAAAGCCCATATTGAGCTGGTGGACCGTGCCTTTAAGTCCTGCACCGGGAAATTTCGCCTCAGAGTGGCAAAGAGTCTGAAGGAGGCCCTGGATTTTTTAACGGAGTTTGAGTTTGATCTTGTTATTGCCAAACTGTTTTTACCTGACGGCCTGGGGACGGAATTAATAAAAGAAGAGCGCCGTGTTCCATTGGTGTTGATAATTTGCCACGGAGACGAGCAGGTGGCTGAGGAGGCGATGAAAGCCGGCGCCTTGGATTACGTAGTCAAGTCTGAGGTTACCCTGGCCGATATGCCTCACATCGCCGGGCGCGCTCTGCGTGAATGGAATTACATCATTGAACGCAAGCGCATGGCAGAGGAATTACGCAAGTCGGAACAGAAGTATCGCCATCTGGTTTATGAAATAGGTGAGGTGATTTTTATCGCTGACACGGAGACAGGCATTATTTTGGATACTAACAGGCAAGCTGAGTTGCTCCTAGGGCGAACCCGTGATGAAATTATAGGTATGTCGCAGACTGAACTTCACCCGGCTGATAAGGTTAAGGAGTATCGAGAAAAGTTCAAGACGCACATCGAACAAGGACATGCTGCAGATTATGACGGTGAGATAGTGAGGAAGGATGGCCGAGTTGTTCCGGTAGCAATCAATGCAGCCGTTACCAGCTTGAACAAGAAACAGGTTATTATAGGTCTCTTCCGCGATATTACTGAGTTCAAGCGGGTTGAGGGGGCCTTGCGGGAAAGTGAAGAAAAATACAGGAAATTCGTGGAAACATTACCTGACATGGTTTTCAGGCTGAGAGTCTTCAGGCCGGATACCGCCTTTGAAGAGCAAGAGAAAATAATGAACGGTATTAATGAGATAAGGCGAGCAGATGAAAACACTCTCGATGAAGTTGTAACGAAAGTTATTGATCAACTGCTTCCGTTCGTAGATGGAACAATAATAGATTCCAACCAAATGGCCACAAATCTACTGGGGTATTCGCTTGACCGGTTGGGGAGTATCACCATGGCAGATATTATTGCTCCTGAATATTTTGATCTAGCCCTAAAAAATATGCTGAAAATATTTGCGCAAGAAAGTCAGGCCAGATTGGAATATGAGTTAATCACTGCGGATAAAAAGAGAGTTGCTACAAGTATCAACGCCAGGCTGATAGAACGAGAATTCCCTTTTATTATTCACGGGGTTGTGAGAGATACCACCGAGCACAAGCGCCTTGAAGCTCAACTCCGGCAGGCCCATAAAATGGAAGGAATCGGCACACTGGCCGGCGGTATCGCCCATGACTTCAACAATCTGCTTATGGGCATTCAGGGAAACGCTTCTTTGGTTCTTTTAGATCTTGATCCGAATCATGAGCATTATGAGAAATTAATGACCATAAAAGGCCTAGTCAAAAGCGGAACGGGTCTCACCAGGCAGCTTTTAGGCTTTGCCAGGGGCGGAAAATATGAGGCAAAGCCGACTGACCTGAATGAACTGGTAGCTAGGAGTTCCAGGATGTTCAGTCGCACCCAAAAAGAGTTAAGAATTCACCAGAAGTATCAGGAGAACACCTGGACGGTAGAAGTAGATCAGGGGCAGATTGAGCAGGTGCTTTTAAACCTTTATGTCAATGCCTGGCAAGCCATGCCTGGCGGGGGGGATCTGTATCTTGACACAGAAAATGTAACGCTCGATAAGTCCTATATTAAGCCCTTTCATGTGGAACCGGGCAGATATGTGAAGATTTCTGTCTCAGATACTGGCGTGGGCATGGATGAGGCGACCATCCAAAGGATATTTGAGCCGTTCTTTACCACCAAAGAGATGGGCCGGGGAACAGGGTTAGGGCTTGCCTCGGCTTACGGGATTGTCAAGAATCATGGGGGTATCATAAATGTTTACAGTGAAAAGGGGGAAGGAACCACATTTAACATCTACCTGCCAGCATCTGAAAAGGAAGTAATCGAAGAAAGGAAGCTGCCTGAAGAGCTCGTAAAGGGAGAAGAGACCGTTCTTCTGGTGGACGATGAGGATATCATTATTGACGTTGGGTCAAAGATGCTGGAAAGATTGGGTTACAAGATCCTGCTGGCAAGAAATGGAAAAGAGGCTGCCGAACTTTACTGGAAAAACAAGGAAAAGATTGATCTAGTCATTCTGGATATGATCATGCCTGGCATGAGCGGTGGTGAAACTTACAACCATCTCGTCAGGATCAACCCAAATGTAAAGGTTCTTCTTTCCAGCGGATACAGCATCAATGAACAGGCAACCGAAATACTGGAACGGGGCTGCAGCGGCTTTATCCAGAAGCCGTTCAATCTAGAGACGCTGTCACAGAAAATGAGGGAAATTCTGGATGCTGCGTAAGCCCTATCTTTGAGGATATTGTTTCTCTTTTAGGGGAATATTACCGCATAGCTTATAGGTAAACCGGGCGAAGGCTATCTTTAGACAGCTTCACTCAGTGTTACCCAAGTTTGTTAATACGACAAATTTTAGAACAGATTTCCTTGACAAATGATACGTTTTGAGACAGTCTATGTCATAACGTCAATAATTGGGATGATAATGGTTCCTTAAGGAAAGGAGGTGAGTGTCGAGAGAGGGACCTGAGTGGTCTAGTTGCTAGTGTTGTTCAGTTTATTTTCTTAAAGAAAAAAGATGCTAAGGAGGAAGGAGCATGAATAAAGTATCGAGAATTCTGTTGGTGGTGTTTTTTATGGCGGCAACCTTTATGGTCGGAGCTATGGTGCTTCCCACCCTGGCATCTGCCGCGGAATATGTCAATGCATCACCCGCTTTTACCGTGACTTACGGGGATGAGTGGAAATCAAAACCAACCACCGGCGAAGCGGATGTCCTCACGAGAAACCATACTGATGCATCTAGGGGTTTCTCAATTTCCGTTGCTGATATTCCTGAAGGCCTGAAGCTTGAAGGCCATGCCAAATCTTATGGTGAAGGCCTGGTAGCATCCGGGATCGGCTCAGAATTCGAAATTATTTCGAATGAGGCCACCAAGACCAAAGACGGTTCCCCAGCTTACTTCGCCGAAACCGAGTGGATGTATGGTGGAAGCACGCTCATCACCACCGGTATTATGTCTGCCTTCAAGGGCGGAAAGTGGATTTATGTCCATCTCTGGACTCTTGGCGCGTTGGAAGATGAAGAGATGGACATTTTAAACAGTTTGAACTTCAAGTAGCTGTTGAAATGAGCTGAAATCAGTAATAATCAACAACTTTCGCTTTTAAGCCAGGTAGTGTGCTGGAGTAATTGAAGCCTTCTTAGGCTGGGTCTTACTTCAATGAGAAGGCCGGATCAAACTCCAGCATACTACCTTGTTTTTTTACACGATTGACTGGATATTAAAGACCTTTGCTTTAAATCCCGTATTAAATATCTAATCAGCTTGATAATTTATTCAATGTTCTTTGAAGTAAACCGGATCGGGGAACGATGATGACCGCGGGAAAGACAACCGTATCCATTGCCAAAGGCCACAGCAACCTCTCTGAACAAGGGGTTGAAACTCTGGTGAGAGAATCTCTGAACCGTCTGGGAAATCTGGATGACCTCATCAGCCCGGGCAAGAAAGTCCTGGTTAAACCAAACGTGGCAGACACCTATACCATCAGGGCTGAGGTAACAGACGTTCGAGTCACCAGGGCCGTGGCTGAAATGGCCAGGGAAAAAGGAGCTCAGGTTATCATCGCTGAATCGGCAGCCGTAGCCATGGATACCGAGAAGGTGTTCGAGATATGCGGTTATTATGATTTGCGGGAAGAAGGATATGAACTTGTGGATATGCACCAAACAGAGTCGGTAAAGGTTCCTGTCCCCAGGCCCAGGGGTAAGATAAAAGAACTGGAAGTTTATAAGCTCTTATTTGACGTGGATACCATTATCAGCGTCCCTGTGCTCAAAACCCATATGTCCCTTGTGGCGACATTGAGCATCAAGAACATGAAGGGGAGCCTCCCGGACACGGAAAAGAGAAAATTTCATCTGAAGTACGGTGTCGAGGAGGCGATCGCCCAGTTAAACACACTTGTCCGGCCCCACCTGACCGTGGTTGATGGTATCTGGGCTGGTGCGGGGTGCATGGATAGCGCGCGCATTCTTGAAGAAATGAATCTGATTGTGGCTGGCCGGGACCCTGTAGCGGTTGACACTATTTGCTGCCAGATCATGGGCATTGATCCTCAAAAGGTACTTCATCTCAAGTATGCGGAAGAGCTTGGAGTTGGGACTATGGACCCTGAAAAGATCGCGGTCGTTGGGAAATCCGTGCCAGAAGTTAGCAAGAGATTTGTTTTGCCTACCGAACGGATGGAGGAGCTTACTGAAGGACTGGACATCAATATTATCACGGATGATCGCACCTGCACCGGCTGCCTGACGGCTATATTTTCTACCCTGGGTATTATCGTTCAAATGGGGCATGCCCAAGCCTTGAAAGGGTTGACGCTGATCTCCGGCCTGGGGATTGAAGAACCGCCGGATGTGCCCAGGGAAAAACTCATTCTCATTGGGAACTGCACGGCCAGGTTCAAAGATCGCGGCCGGCATGTTGAGGGCTGTCCTATCTGGCCCAATGAAATGATTTATGAAATTACTGGAAAGGCCGTGCCAGAAACGATCATGGGAGATCATGTGGAAAGCGCTTATAAGATATACCAACAAAAGATCGCTGAGGGCGGACAGGAGGGCTTTCCCTGGAATGAACCGCCTGATGAAAATGAAAAGAGCAAATATACAATATAAAATTCCGACCAAACCTTACAGTAGATTTTTAAGTGCTAAGGGGAACCTCTTGGCACAGAGACCCCCCCCACAATCCACTAGAAAAAAATTTCCACTTTCGTTTCGCTCGGGAAGTTTCTTCAGCTTTTAAATTGCGCCCTTGGCGCGAACTTCGCCAAATGACTTCTTGAAGGCCTCAATTACCTGGTCAATATCATCTGGAGTGTGTGCGGCGGAGACGAAAAATAAGTGAATACCGGGCACAATCACACCGTTTTTATGAAGGTGATTGTAAAACAAGACTTCAGTCTGCCACGTCTTCCGGCTGACCTGCCATGCGCTTTCGATCGGTTCTTTGGTGAAAATCAGGTGAAACATTGATTGGGCGTTCATGAGGTTGGCCGGGTAGTCTTCCTCCTTCAGGAAGGTATTTACTTGGCTGGCTAACCGCTCCGACTGTTCGGTCAGATAAGGATAAATTTCGGGGTGGGCCTTAATGTATTTCATCACGGCGGTGCCGACCCTGCTCGTCATGGGGTTGCCGTTAAAGGTGCCGCCGGAAAAGATGGTCGTGCCTTCACCGTGAAAGTTGAAGACCTCCATGATATTTGCCGAAGCCGTTATGGCGCCGATAGGCATGCCTCCGCCAATGGCCTTTCCATAAGTGGCCATGTCACAGGGGACGTCAAAAAATTCCTGGGCGCCATGAAAACCGCCGAGGCGGACCCCGGTGATAATCTCATCCATCATGAACAGGACGTCGTTTTCCTTGCAAACTGCACTTAGTTTTTGCAGAAACGGGCCCTGGTCCAGGCGCGGGTTGGAACTCTGTACAGGCTCGATCATCACAAGCGCCAGCTCGTCTTTGTGTTCACGAATCAGATCGAACGCCGTCTCATGGCGATATGGCAGCATAAAGACCTGGTCAGTGGTTTCCTTTGGAACTCCTCTTCCCATTGATTTTAGCTCCGGCCTGTTGGGATCGCTTTTCTTGTCCGCGGTTACCGTCACATAGTCGTGCGCGCCGTGGTAGGAACCGACAAAGACTCCGATTTTGTTTTTCCCGGTAAGGGCCCGCGCGGCTCGTATCGCATACATAGTGGCTTCGGTGCCTGAATTACAGAAAACCACCTTCTGGCCGCATGGCGCCGCTTCAACCACGAGTTCAGCGAGTTCGCCCTGAAAGGGATTGGTAAGGCCAAAGTGAGAACCCAGGTCTGCTGTTTCCTTGATGGCGTTGACCACTACATCCGGGTTATGCCCGAGCAGAATGGGGCCAAAGCCCATGGTCAGGTCAATGAAATCGTTGCCATCTACGTCTGTGACGCGGGAGCCTTTAGCTTTCTTGACGTAAAAAGGGTAGGGGATGTTAATCGTGCCCACGACCTCTTGAGCCAGGACCTTGCTGTTGCGCACGGCGACTTCATGCGAGGTCGGCATCATGGCTTGAAGTTCTTTGAGGATTTGTTCCATGGCCTTCTCCTTCTCTATTCCGCAATGTGAGGCGCTGCTTCGTAATGCAAAGTCGCACCGTGCGGTCAAATAGGAAATTGTTTTAAATTCGCAATATGGCGCTTGGCCTTTTTCTTCTGAAGATCAAGTTGAATGCTTAAGCAGGGAACAATGCTGGCTTGTAATTAACAGAACCATGGTTCATGGTCAAGTGAATTAACAGGCTTCTGAAAGCCATCAAAATACAGGGGATGAATCCTTTGATTGAACGTTTCAAATTCCCGGGAACACGGGACTGCCCGGATAAAGCATTAAAAGCGAAAAGTTTAGAGTCTTTATGGTCATGAAATGAAGTATCCGGGTCAGATATTCAATCCCTTTACCTTTTTCTTGACTTCATTAAAATGAATGTTATCCTGGCTTTATACTTAAAAGACATAGCTGGAAGAAATTGAACGGCAGGCGAGAAGCATGATTTCCAGTTTATCCTATGTTCTTTATAAGAATTTTTCATTAAATAAAATAACCCATGAATGATGACTGAAAATATCCTTTATTATGGTGACAACCTGGACGGCCTTCGCCGTTATGTCAAAGACGAATCAGTCGCTCTGATCTATCTTGATCCACCTTTTAACACCAGCCAAAATTATAAAGCTCTTTTTCGCGAACAAAACGGAAGCAGATCAGCCGCCAGAATAGAGACCTTTGAGGATAGTTGGCGCTGGGACCGGGCCGCTGCGTCTGCCTGTCAAGAAATAGCGGATTCTAGCGGCAGGGTCGGTGAGGTTATGCAGGCCTTGCGGTTGAGCATTGGCCAAAATAATCTGCTTGCCTATCTGGCCATGATGACTCCAAGACTGCTGGAACTTAAGCGTGTCCTCAAGCCGACCGGCGCTATTTATCTGCACTGTGACCCAGCGGTCAGCCATTATCTTAAGATGCTCATGGACGCCGTGTTTGGTCCTTTAAACTATAGAAACGAGATTATATGGAAACGTGCTCAAACGAAATCCCGTGTCAAAGGCCGTCTTTCTAAGGCCCATGATGTGATTCTTTTATATGTAAAATCACGAAGGGCCAGGTTTGAGCGTCAATACAGAAAGCATGATCCGGAATATGTAAAGAAGTTCTATCGCTTCATCGAACCGGGCACGGGCAGAAGATATATGCTGGATAATCTGGCTCACCCAAACAAGAATCAGCCAGATCTGACCTATGAATTCCCTCCAGGAAGCGGCGTCGTCAGGGTTTGGCGCTGGACAAAAGAAAGAATGACCAAGGCCTGGGAAGAAGGACGCGTCGTGATCCCTGAAAAGGGGAAAGTGGCGCGATACGTCCGCTATCTCGACGAAATGCCTGGAATCCCGGTTACAGACATCTGGGATGACCTTGAGCCCCTGAAGGGTTCCGAGCGGGAAAGCCTGGGGTATCCCACACAAAAGCCTGAAGCCTTACTCGAGCGCATTATCAAACTCAGCAGTCATGAAGGGGACCTGATATTAGATCCGTTTTGCGGCTGTGGAACCGCTATCGCCGTGGCAGAACGTCTAAAAAGGAAATGGATTGGTATTGATATTACTCAGCTGGCTATTACCCTCCTTAAAAACAGACTGTATCACGCTTCTGGAGATGAGGCGAAATATAAGATTATCGGAGAGCCGACTTCCCTTGCAGAGGCTCAAGCTCTAATGAGACAGGACCCTTTTCAATTTCAGTGGTGGGCCTTGGGTCTGGTGAGCGCTTGGCCTGTGGGGTCAAAGGAAGACCTTGAAAACGGCCCCCACGGTCGGCTGGATTTCCATGATGATCCTAGAGGCAGGAAAAAGCAAATCGTCTTTTGGGTAAAAGCAGGTCCGATAAGCGTTTCCCACGTTCAGGATTTAAAAGAACTCATTGAACAGACAAAGGCTGAGATCGGCGTCTTGATGACTCTCCAAGAACCAGCCCAGCCTCTGCGCTCCGAAGCGGCCGAAGCCGGGTATTACGAATCCCCATGGGGTAAACATACCCGGCTGCAAATACTTTCTATAAGCGATCTGCTGAAAGGCAAACGAGTTGACTGCCCGCCTGCTCACTACGTCAGCGTGACCCATAAAAAAACTCCCAAAGCAAAAATAAAAGACAAAGAGCAGTTGGAGTTGCTCTGAATAAGTTGATATATTTACTTAAGTGAAGCACTCCATATAAAATAGTGATTGTTGCGTGATATATGATAAGGAGTAAAGAGACATGGCACACTTCAGTAGGCAGATCCTTTTAGGGTTATCTCTGCTTGTATTATCTACGGTTTTTTATCTCATTCACTATGCCATCTTCCGGGATCCACACCATATCTTCATTTACATGATCGGGGATATCGCCTTTGTCTTCATTGAAGTGCTGCTGGTTACGCTGATAATCCACCAGCTTCTGGTTGAAAGGGAAAAACGGGCCCAGTTAAAAAAGCTGAATATGGTCATCGGGGCTTTCTTCAGTGAAGTCGGGACAGAGCTGTTAAAATATTTTTCCGACCTTGATCCTGCGCTGGATAAAATAAGAAATGAGCTTATCGTAAACGACCATTGGTCGGACAAGGAGTTTTCCGATGTCAGTAAACGTCTCAAAAATTATGATTATAGCGTTGAGATTCAAAAAGATATATTAAAGGAACTAGGCGGTTTTCTTATCCGGAAAAGGGAGTTTTTGCTCCGATTACTGGAAAATCCGAATCTACTGGAACACGAATCCTTTACGAAACTGCTTCAGGCCGTTTTCCATCTGACTGAAGAATTGGAAAACAGGGAAGACGTTATGCATTTACCGGATAATGATTACAAGCATCTTGCCAATGACATCAAAAGAGCCTACACCTCGCTCGTCCATCAATGGTTAGATTATATGAGGCATTTGAAAGCTGAATATCCCTATCTTTTTTCTCTGGCCATAAGGACCAATCCATTTGATCAGAGCGCCTCGCCGGTATTAAAATGACTAATCGAGAGTTTTATGATAATTTTATTAACCTATCCTTTTAAAATAGATGATTAACGGGAAGTTTGAGATCTCCTCAAATTTACCTGGGTTAAAAAGATAAGTATCTTGTTACTGCTTTGAGCCGGTTTATTCTGATCCTGCAACTGCAAGACCAATGATGGCAGCCGCTGCGGCAGGAAGGAGGGGAATATCATGGCCGTTATAACAATCTCCCGGCAGTTCGGCGCCGGAGGCAGGACCTTGGGCGAGGCGGTGGCCCGTCGGCTGGGCTACCAGTTCGTGAGCCAGGATGTCGTAAATAAGATTGCCGAGGAAGCTCACGTCTCAATTGATTGGGTGCGATCCATGGAGAAGGAGGCGGGTGGACTTTTAATGCGCCTCGCGTCCAGACTGGTCAGCAGCGATTTCATTGACCGACACATCGGTGAAGATAGGTCTGATTTCGACGAAGAAAAATATGCCGCTTTCCTTAAGAGCCTCATTACCAGCATTGCAGCCTCAGGGAATGTGGTATTCCTGGGCCGCGGTAGTCAGTTCATTTTGGCGAATAGACCGGATATAATTAATATCCTTCTAGTGGCTGACTTTGAAGATCGTATCAATTTTATCTCGGAAATTTGGGACGTAAAAAAAAGCGAGGCTGAACAGACCATCACGGCACGGCAAAAAAGGAGGAAGACCTTTTTAAAAGCATTTGATCCGCGAGACCCCAATGATCCGAGCCTCTATCACCTGGTTATAAACATCAGCCGAATCAGCCTCGACCAGGCCGAGGAGATGATTATCTGGCTGGTTGAAAAGATGGAGGACCGGCCCGAACAAAATGAAACTTCAACTTGATTCTTTTATGGGGGAAAATTTTTTTCTAAAGGGTGCTGCTTCAAATGAAGACTCCAATCATCTAATCCGCCCCAGAGTCTCAAACTTTCTAAGAGCCACATCAGCGATAAGCAGAAATAGGGACAGGAGAGCCAGGTACGGCCAGAGATGGATTCCGTATTCCTTGGCGCCTGAGGTGGCTGTAAATAGCCCGGCGGGCTTGTCTTCCGGCCCGAGCATCCGTCCTTTGGTGACGGAGGCCAGGTGTTTAAGGAGAGAATAATTAACACCCTTGTTAGCGAATTCGTCGGTATAGGGGATGCCGTATCCAAATATTTGAGTGCGAGAAGAATCACTTACCTTATCGCCAAAAAGCGTTAAATAATACTCGCCAATTTCTTCGGCTTCGAAAAAGCCGTGGTATCGGCCCGGCGCGATCTGGTCCAGCAAGATGGTTTGATTGACCTTGGATGGAAAGAGCACGTTGATTTTCAGATTAAGGTTATTGATAAACCGATTTTGATCGTCAGTCACATCCACCTCGAATGTCCCCTTGCCTCCTTCCCGGGTGACAGTGGTGTGATAGTTCCTTGGTGTTTCTTTTCTCTGGGCCCATTTGACCAATTGAGAAACGAATTTAGGGTAATGATCCCATTTTACCCAGTCCTTTCCCCATCGCATGGAAAGATCTGAGGTAAAGGCCACGCTGCGGCCCAGTCCGTATGACCAGGCCGCCAGAAGCGGTCCCTCCTGGGTTCTGAGGAGGATGCGTGCGCCAGGTTTCGGGAAGGTGATGACAAACCCATGTATGAGCGGCCACTCATCAGAGATGAAGCCCATTATCATCTCATCCTGCATGACCGTATAGGGTTTCAATAATTTCTCAATGACGACCCTCTTAGCTGCAATCTTGGTTTCACCCATGAAGATTCGGGGGATGTTATCGGCGTCTTTGGTGAAATAACTTCGACCACCACCCCATTTTGCAATGCTGGCCATCAATTTAATATCCGCGTCGCTGCCCACGGCCACCGTGGAAATTGTGATGCGCGCTTTTCTCATGGCACGCACGAGGGTACGGAAGTCTGCCTTATTTGTTAAACCGTCTGAAAGGACAATAACGTGTTTCTTGGAGGCAGAGATTTTTTTAAGGACCCTGAAGGCCTCTTCGAGGCCAGGAAAAAGCTCTGTTCCACCGCCTTCTTTCAAGGTAGATAGCTTGCGGGCGATCTCCCGGCGTTTTTTGGCCTGTATTATCGGGATGATCCACTCATATTCCGAATCAAACGCCAGGAGCCCGACCTTGTCAATGGGGTTAAGCATCTCCACCGCTGAAAAGGCCGCGATTTTAGCCCCTTCGAGTTTGCTTTTTCGGGTGATACTTCCCGCCATGCTGGCGGATTTATCAATTACCAGGATGAGACAGAAGCCCGGCAGCTCAAGAGTGGTCGGCACATCCATGAACACGGGCAGGGCCTTTTCTACGGGCGTCTTTAAATAACCACCGGCGCCAAAACTCTTATCCCCGCCGATCATGATCAGGCCGCCGCCGATGTCCTTGACGTATTTTTCCAAATGCTCCATGGCCATATAGGAAAGGGACTCCCCTGAAACGTTGTCCAGGATGATGGCGCTAAAGTCGAGCAGGCCATGAATGGAATGAGGCAACTCTTCTATTTTCTTGGTAACAATATTGAGCCCCTGACGGCGCAGGGCCCGGGACAGAGGGCTTGCTTCTTTACCTTCCCCGGCTAGATACAGGATTTGTGATTTTCTCGTTCCCCGGGTAAATGAAAGCCCTTCGTTGTTTTGAGGCACTGCGTCCTGAGGTGCATTTATGATCGCTTTATACATGTAAAGACCCTGGGTCTGAAGGGTTTCGACGAAATGAAAGACATTCTTTCCAGGCTGGAGTTTCACCTTTTGATTGACCATGAGTTTACTGTTTCTTAAAAGAATAAGCTCACCTTCACCATCATCCGTACTCGTCACCACAAGCCGGATGTCAAAGGGGGTTTCCAGATGCACAATGGACGGCGTCTCCAGCTTTTCAATGAAAACTTCGCCCTCAGTAAACCAGGTCGCAAGCGGAAAGGGATAGATTTCAATACCCAGCGATGCGGCCAAATAGGCCGTTTCAACCGCGTCTTCTATATTCTGATTTCCATCTGAAAACAGAACAATTCTATTCTTTCCTTCCTGAGGCAGTTTCCCGATGGCCAGTTGTAGGGATTGAAAGATATTGGTAAAATTTGTATTGACCTGAGACCTGTAATCAAGAGGTTGAAAATCATGGCTCAAGGCAGCTTCAAGCGAGGGCCGCTTTCCAAAGATTATCAGGCCGGCCTGATCTTCTTCTCCGATGCCCGTAACGGCTTCCTGCATGAACTTTAGCCCCGCCCTTTCCTCTTCAACTGACACGCTCCGGGAAACATCCTGGATGAAGAAAAGGTTAACCCGGTCAGAGTTTTCAAGTATTCTCGGATCGGCAAGCGATAAACCGAGAACGAAAATCAGAAGCGTCCTCAGTCCTCCAATCAGTATTCGACTTCGAAGCGGCCGGTTCTGAAGAGAGAATCGGCTGATCATGATCCAGGTGACTGGAATGAAGAGCCAGAATAAGAGAAACACGGGTTTGGTTAGAGCGATAGGCATTTAGCTCGCCTCACCTGTTTCTCAGCCAGAAATACCACTCCAGGATGAGACTGGCAAAGGCTATAAGGAGAAAGAAAGTCCAGAGGGGCAACTCGGCCGTGACCGGCTCCGGGCCTGAGCTTTTTCCCGCTCCCTGGTCGGGTGTTTGATGAGCAGGCCCTCGGATATTCGATTCTGATTCGTCAAGTAGATTAACGGCAAAATCGCGCCACTTTTCACCTTCTATAACCGAATATATACCAACCTCACCAGTGCCCGTATACCTGAAAGGGCTGGCTGTTCGTTCATATTTTTCCCATTTCCCAGATGGCGTGCGGATTGAGAAAGCTTTCGTTTTGGCTTCAAGTTTAAAGGTAAATGGTTCCCCGGCCGTGATTTGCCGTGATGAGACGCGAAGTTTATTGGGATGGAGCCATTGGAAGATGTTGCTCATCATGACCGGGAAGGCCACCCTGAGCGGAAGATCGGAGCTGGTAAGATCAAAGCCGAGAAAAACGGCGCGCAGTCCGCTTTTTTGATAGGCATACATCAGCCCGGTTTGACGCGATTCAAGGATCGGACGCAAGTTTTTTTCCGCTTTGATTAGAGAGGCGTTTTCGATATTGAGCCCACTTAAATCGAGGCTGGACATCAAAGGATTTTTGCGGTCCCAGTCCAGAATTTTGGGATATTCGATTTGACCGATTTTAAGGAGAGGGATCGAGGGGGAGAAGGAATTGATCAGTAAAAAATTTCCTTTTTCCGTTGACGGGGCAGAGATGCGATCCAGGATGACAATATCATGCCGTTCAGTCTGAACCGCCCAGGAGGAAGGAATGACTTCCTTGACCGAATTGATCATGAAGTTGGGGTAGGCGGCTAGTAGCTTTTCCAAGAAAAAGTTGCCTTTGGTGACCAGGAGGACCCATATATTTTTTGAGGCGCTCAGTACGGAATAGGCTTTGTTATCAGTTGGGAAATCATCTTTTAGGTCAAGCGCTGCTTGAGCCGTTCCGGCGATAAGGCCGGAGTAAGGAAAGATGAGCAGCTTTTTTTCTAATTTTTTCAGTCCGATCGTCTTCTTGAAAATCGTTTGTCCGTCAAGACTCAGGCTGAAGGGGCAAAGAACAGGATGGGGGTTGAAATTCGTGATCTCCACCATGATCTCATAATGATCTTCCAGATCGAGTTCCGGCCTGAACTCAAACTTAGTGATGCCAATGTTCCTGCCGCCGCTCGGGATCAGGATTGATTTGATTTTTGGATGGGCCTGGGCCAGTTTTTCAAAATCACCACCCGCGCCGTCAGTGATGAGAAAGGTCCAATCGTCTCGCTCCGGGTCCATAAAAGAGAGAGCCAGGTAAACTGCCTTTTCTATTCGCCCTGGCGCGTCTGAGGGTTGGATGCTTTGCACTATCCTTTTGAGGTGCTTTTTATCATCTGAAAAGGGAGATCTTAAAAAGGGCTTG
>JAFDHD010000007.1 GCA_019308995.1 Deltaproteobacteria bacterium
CAAACCCCCTCCTAAAAAAATCAATCCCGCTTGAGCGCTCTTCCGCCCTCAACGCCGGTCGCTTTACCCTGGTCAATGGAAAGCACGCCATTTACAAACAGATACCGCAGGCCTTCTGCATACTGATGCGGATCAAGGTAGGTGGCTCGGTCTGTATAATTATCCAGGTCTATGACCGCTATGTCCGCGTAGCATCCCTTTTCCAGTTTGCCTCGGCCCTTCAGATTGAACGTTTCTGCTGGAAGTGAGGTCATGGACCGGACAGCCGCGGTCAGGGTGAGCTGCTTTTCCTCGAGCACAAATGTTCTTATTTTTCTGGGGAAGGTGCCGTAACAGCGGGGGTGGGGTTTCAGGATATCCTTGGGTGTGGTCCAGCCGTCTGACCCGGTCATGATGTAGTCATAAGGCATGATATCACGCACGATGCTGATATCCTGAGAAAAAAAGACAGCAAGGGGCGGCCGTTCGCTCAAGACCATATCCACGAAGGATTCTGAGGGCTTTCGTTTTTCTATCTCAGCGATCTCCTTCAAGGTTTTTCCTTCGTAATCCCTGTTCATTGTGCATTCACTGATCAGGATCTTCTCCGGCTTGAGGTTGTTGAATGTTCCCTCAATAGCCTTTTTGATCTCCTTTTGACCTGCTTTGTTCTTATACTGTTCTTTGACTCCGCCGGCCTCTAAAAATTCCGAAGGAACTAAAAGGGTCAAATGCGAGGAACCCGCGTCATAGGGGTACTGGTCAGCAGTCACATCCAGGCCTTCAAGCCTGGCTTGTTCGATGATATCGAGAATATCCCGGGCCTTCATCCCGTTAACAGGGGCTGATATCTTCAGGTGGGAAATGTTCACCCGCGCCTCTGCCTGTCTCCCAATCTCGATCGCTTCCTTGATGGCCCGGCATACGCTTCTCTGGCCATCTTCAAGAAGAAGCCCGGATTCATCGCGAATATGACTCACATACAATCCGCCGTACTTTCTGGCAACCCTTGCCACTTCGATGAGCTCCTCGGTTTGAGCTAAAAAGCCGGGGGCATAGATAAGTCCTGTGGACAGCCCGATGGCGCCCATCTCCATGACCTCAGCCACCTTCCCTTTGAGCGCGTCGAGTTGTTTCTTGCTCGGTACTACAGGCTGATCATCCCCAAAGACCTCATTTCTGATCTCCCCGTGGGGCGCGAGATGAAAGACGTTCGTTCCAAACCCCAGGGAGTTGATTAGGTCAAACCAGTGGTTCACATCTGCATAACCTTCTCCGCAATTCCCAGTGATAACAGTCGTCACGCCCTGATAGAGGTAATTCCAGTTTCCTTTCCAGGAAGGGTTCGATGCGGCCCGCTCCGCCATGCTGCCGCTTCGCTTGAAGGTGGCGTCGCAATGGGTGTGAACGTCAATGAATCCCGGCGTGACGATCAGGCCTGTGGCGTCAATGGTTCTGGCCGCCTGTCCTGTGAGCGGCCCTATTTCTGCGACTTTATCGCCGCGTATCCCCACATCCGTCACGCTCGGCTCAGTTAGGCTCCCATCGAAGACCTTTCCACCTTTTATAACGCAGTCATAGGCCTTATCCATTTTCATTCACCTTTTTTACTGATCTGCGGGGATCATGTCGCGGAGCGCCATAAAGACGTCGGTCAGCCGTAAGATACCTACGATCTCCCTGTCCCTGGTGACCAGGAGCGATTGATGCTGGCCCATGACCAGCAGATGAATCGCTTCTTCGAGCAAGGCCTCGTCAGGGATGTACTCCCCCTCGGTGGGGGTATGCATGATTTCCTTGACCTTGATCTGGGTCGCTTTTTTAACGATATCTTCAAGGGGCGCTTGCCAGAGGCTGTATTTCCCCATGAGCGATTTAATGAAAGCCGGACGGAAACCGCTGTGCGATACAGCTTTGAGGTCTCCTATTTTTGTATACCCCGCCTCTACTCCTTTAATTGCGTCCAGCTGGCTGACCTTGCCCACGACATTGTCGTCTTTATCGTACACCAGAATGGCTCTATGTTTGTAGTGGGCGTGTTTAAACTGTTCCTGGGCCCTTTCCAGGGCCAGGACCGCTTCAGCGAGCGACGCATCCTCAGAAACAGTGGCGTACTCGGCCAGCGGAACCATAATATCTTTGACCTTGATCGCTGTCATACCGCACCTCCTGGGCTTTTCTTAGGAAATCCTCGGCCGGTTTTTATAATGAAACGCTCATAATTCTAAACCCGGGATTTGGGTCTAGACGTTTTTATCTTTTGACCATCTCAACCATATCCGCGTAAGAAACATGGCTCTTGTGTTTCGAAAGATCAGAGATAGAAGCGGCCCTGGATTTCAAAAGTCTCCAGGCGGCTCCCGGACCTGAGGAAAAAATCAAGTACTCTCTTATGTAAGTTAGTTTAATAAGGAACGAAAATAATTTCAATGAGAAACAGCCCATTGCGCTCAAGCAGGCGCTTTCGCAAGACCCATGGATCGGGACGAATCGTCTGAAAACCTGTCGCAACCGCGGTCGGCTGGACAGGGCCGGTTAGGCTTCTTCTGGAATTTTAAGTAAATACTTGATGGTCAATCCCTGAACGAGAATTGAGAAGACCACCACAGCGTAAGTCATGGCCAGAACGATCTCACGCTCGCGCCCGGCTGGCAGACTCAGGGCCAGCGCCACGGAAATTCCTCCACGCAGTCCCCCCCAGGTCATGATCTTGACCGCATGGGGGCTGAACTCACGGCCCAGCCTCATCAGGCTGATCGGAACCCCGATTGAAACGAACCTCGCCAGAAGCACAACCAATATCGCGAGACATCCTGCCACAAGGTACCAACCGGACAGGGTCAGGATCAGTATTTCTAAACCGATCAGGACAAAAAGCATGGCATTCAAGATTTCATCTACCATTTCCCAGAATGTATCGAGATGTTCCCTGGTTTTAGCCGACATGGCGAACCTGCGGCCGCGATTGCCCACGAACAGGCCCGCCACCACGATGGCCAGCGGCCCGGAGGTGTGCATGGTCAGAGCCAAGGCATATCCACCCGTGACCACAGCCAGGGTGATCAGTATTTCCAACTGGTAGTTGTCAACGCTCTTGAGAACATAGTAAGCCAGAAGACCCAGTAAAAAACCGTACACGATTCCGCCGACACCTTCTTCAAGGAAAAAGAGAGAGAGCTCGCTGAAATTTACCTCATGCTCGCCCGTGGCAATCCCCAGCAAGACAATGAAGAGAACCACGCCGATACCGTCATTGAATAAAGACTCTCCAGTGATCTTTGCTTCCAGGCCTTTCGGGGCCTTGGCCTTTCTGAGGATGCCCAGGACGCAAATGGGGTCGGTCGGGGAAATCAATGCCCCAAAGACCAAGCAGTAAATAAAGGCCAGGTTTAATCCCAGAGCCTGCAAAAGCAGGAAGGTGATGACTCCCACGATAAAAGTGGAGCTGACAGTGCCTAGCGTGGCGAAAATGCCTATCTCCCATTTCTTTTCGAGCAGGTCATTGATGTTGACATGGAGTGATCCGGCAAACAGAAGAAAACTGAGCAGGCCTCCCATCAAGGTCTTATTAAAGTCAATGCCTTGAACAAAGGCCCGGGCCTGGTCCTCGATTGCAAGGCCAAACCGGCCGGCAATGATCAGGCTCAAGGAAAGCAGAATAGTCATGAACATCAGGCCAATGGTGGTGGGCATCTTCAGGCAGCGATGATTGATGTAGCTGAGTAAGGCCGCTAATGTGATCAGGATCGAGACGATGGTGAAGAGGCTCATGCTTCCGTCCCCCGGGAAACGCTGATTTCCCTGAGTAAACATGAAAAGGTTCAAGGGTGTCAAGTGCCGGGTGTTACAGCCAAGGAATTTTATTTCCCCCGCCGGTTTTTAATGCTTACGAGTCTTTTCTTGGCTAATGTATAACCCTCAAGCCGGTCAGGACTGGATTCGGGGATGCCTCATTGATTCGGTTTTAGTAATAAAACATTGATGAACATCACTGGCCCTATGCTTCTCATGTTTGGAGGGCTGAAGAGAAATTTTTGTCACTCTTTTTTACGTCATGCCATAACACGCAGCTGTTCCTATTTTAGTAACCCTGGCGTGGTTTTTTATTGGCTAGAGATTGTTAGATATTTCACAAAAATACTTGCAGGGCCGGGAAAATATATGCTATGTAAAGGGCGATTTTGCAATAAAGGATTTCATGACTCTTATTTAAAGGAGGACTGATCTGTGGAAGAAGAAAGAGATGTTATGGAAGTTGATGTTCTATTTGTGGGGGGTGGCGTTGCCTGTCTTAGTGGGGCGTTGCATCTCGCAAATTTGATTAAAGAACATAATGAAAAGGTGGAAAAGGGGGAAGAAGGCGAGAAACTGGATGAGATCATGATCGCCATTCTGGAGAAGGGCGCCTATATAGGTTCTCATTCTATATCCGGCGCTGTCATGGATCCGGTAGCCCTAAAAGAGCTTATTCCGGACTTTTTGGAAAAAGGCGCTCCTCTGGAGGCTGAAATAAAAAAAGAAAAGGTCTGTCTGCTCACTAAAAAAGGCAAGATCGCATCCCCGATCACACCTCCCCCTCTCAATAATCACGGGAATTATATCGTCTCTCTTTCGCGGTTCACCGAATGGCTCGGTCAGATGGTTGAAGAGAGCGGGATTGATATCTTTCCCGGTTTCGCTGGCACCGAAGTTTTATATGACGGGAATCGAGTCATTGGAGTCAGAACGGGCGATAAAGGCATTGACGCTGATGGCAATAAAAAAGAAAATTATGAGCCGGGCATTGACTTGCAGGCCAAGGTCACCGTTTTTGGAGAAGGGTCGCGAGGCAGCCTCACTAAAACCCTGATAAAAAAGTTCAACCTGGACGCAGGCACGAATGCCGTGAATTACGTCCTTGGCGTTAAGGAGGTCTGGGAAGTCCCGGAAGGAAGAATTGAACCCGGCATGGTCTATCATACCCTGGGTTACCCGCTTAAAAGAAATACTTACGGCGGCGGGTTCATTTATGGCATGAAGAACAACCAGGTGTCCGTTGGTCTTTTAACAGGATTGGATTACCAGGACCCGCACCTGGACCCTCATATGGAATTTCAAAAATTCAAGCTCCATCCCCTGATGGCTGAAATCATCAAAGATGGTAAACTAGTCCAGTACGGGGCCAAAACAGCGCCTGTCGGCGGGTTCTTCGCCGTTCCCAAGCTCTTCTTTAACGGCGGCCTTATTGTCGGAGATTCAGCAAATCTCTTCATCAGCCAAAAGATCAAAGGCATACACATGGCCATGAAATCAGGGATGCTGGCTGCTGAAACAATCCTGGAAGCCCTGGTAAAAAGCGATTTTTCCGAAGCCGGCCTGAAGGAATATAAGACATCCCTGTATAACAGCTTCATCGGAAAAGAACTTAAAAAGGTACGGAATTTCCATCAGGCCTTTCAATCGGGACTCTACATCGCCCTCATCAAGGCAGGGTTCCAGTATGTCCTCGGTGGCAGAATTATCAAAAACCGCGTGACCACAGAGCCCGATTATATCCATCTTAAAAAGGTCATGGATGTTTACAGCACCCAAACGCCTTCCGATGAGCAGAAGGGCGCTATAAAGTTCGATGGCGAGCGTACCTTTGACAAGGAAACCGATGTCTACTATTCAGGGGCAACCCATGAAGAACAGCAGCCGGCTCACCTCAAGATAGCGGACCTCAATATTTGCTTTACCAAGTGCACTGAAGAATATCAAAACCCGTGCCTCAGATTCTGTCCCGCCAATGTTTATGAAATAGAGACCGACGAGGACACGGGTGAACGCACCATGAAACTCAATTTCTCCAACTGCGTCCACTGTAAAACCTGTGATATCAAAGATCCATATGAACTCATCACCTGGACGGCGCCGGAAGGAGGAGGAGGGCCAAAGTACACCATGGTTTAAATGGGCCTTTTTGAGGGGTTTCCGATTTTTTGTTTGCATTCCCTATTTAACTTTTGTATAAAGGCCTGATTGTTCGGAAACCCTCAAACAGGGTGAATACAGCCAAATTAAAAGTAAAATTGAGCCTAAGACGTGAGAACTCCGCACCAACGCAAGGAGAGTTCAGGAAACTCAGCGGAATAAAGCAGCGAGCAGAAACACTGTGTGGAAACTCCACCCAGACGAGGGAGGGGTTTATGGTATATCCAATTACCTCAGGAGGATGAGCATGGCAAACACAGAAACCCAAAGTATCCTGGTGGTCGGTAGCGGCATGAGCGGGCTTACAACGGCCATTGAAGCCGCTGAAGCGGGCTATGACACGTATATAATCGAAAAAAACCCCTACCTTGGAGGCAGGGTGGCCCAGCTTCATAACTACTTCCCCAAGTTATGCCCGCCGTATTGCGGCCTGGAAATCAACTTTCGCCGCATCAAGCAGAACCCCAGGATACGTTTCTTCACAATGGCCGAAGTGGAGAGTATTTCCGGCGAGGAAGGAAATTTCGATGTCACCGTCCGGTTGAATCCTCGCTATGTCAATGAAAAATGCACCGGCTGCGGCAAGTGCGCCGAAGCCTGCACCATGGAAATTGACAACTCTTTCAACTATGGCATGGATAAAATCAAGGCCGCCTACCTGCCTCATGATATGGCCTTTCCCATGCGGTACGTCCTGGATCCGAGTCTGGCAAAAAGCGATGAAGGGCAAAAAGTAAAAGAAGCGTGCCCGTATGACGCCATTGACCTGGATATGGAGCCAAAGACCATAGAGCTGAAGGTCGGCGCCGTGGTTTGGGCCACAGGATGGCAGCCTTATGATGCGGCCAAACTGGATACCTACGGCTTCGGGCAGTTTCCAAACGTGATCACCAATGTAATGATGGAAAGGCTGGCCGCGCTGAACGGGCCAACCCAGGGTAAAATCGTACGCCCTTCAGATGGCCAGCCCCCGGAAACCATCGGGTTCGTCCAGTGCGCCGGTTCTCGAGATGAAAACCACCTGCCTTACTGCTCTGGCATCTGCTGCCTGGCGTCCATGAAGCAGGCCACTTACGTCCGGGAGCAGTATCCGGATTCAAAGGTCTATATCTTTTTTATTGATATTCGAGCCACGGATCGGCTGGAGGAATTTTATTACAAGGTCAAACAGGATGAAAACATCCAGTTCTTTAAAGGGAAAGTGGCTAAAATAACTGAGGATGAAACCACCAAGGGCCTTATTTTGAGGGTCGAAGACACCACCTCCGAGGAGTTGCATGAAGTCTCCGTGGACATGGCGGTATTAGCCACCGGGATACAGCCCAATACGGCTGAAACTCCCATTCCCATCCAGGTTCCTTACGATGATTATGGTTTCGTGGCCTCCCAGGACGCCGGACCAGGGGTTTATGCCGCGGGCTGTGTGAGGACCCCGAATAACGTTTCCGAAGTGGTTCAGGACGGAACAGCCGCGGCCCTTAAAGCCATTCAATCCATAGCGAGGAGGTAGCCTGATGGAACAGAAGGTTGCAGTTTATGTTTGTACAGGATGCGGTATCGGAGATGCCCTTGAAATAGAAGAACTTAGTAAGGTGGCGACCGACGAAAAAAAGGTCCCTCTTTGTAAAACCCATCCAAACCTGTGCAGCCCGGAAGGGGTGGACCTGATCAAGAATGACATCGCCGGCGAGGGCGCCAATACTCTGGTCATTGCCGCCTGTTCGCTCAGGGTCATGTATGATGTGTTTAACTTCGACCAGTGCATCGTGGATCGGGTCAACCTCAGAGAACAGGTCGTCTGGTGTCAGAAGCCTAATGATGAGGATACCCAGATGATGGCCGAGGATTACCTGCGCATGAGCCTGGCCAAAGTAGAAAAAATGGAGCTTCCTGAGCCTTTTGAGCCGGAACAGGAAATTTCCAGAGATATCCTTGTCGTGGGAGGCGGTTTGGCCGGTATGACATCGGCCCTGGAAGGCGCCAAAGCCGGTTATTCGATAGTACTCGTTGAGAAAGAGCCCCAGCTGGGAGGGTTTCAGAACAAAGTCAGGCAGAAGGTTACATTTCCATACAAAGACTTTCAGGACAACGATATCGGTGAGCTGATCAAGGCTGTCACCGAGCATGAAAAAATTAAGGTCTATACCGACGCGGCAGTGGAAAAAACCGAAGGCGCGCCCGGCCTTTTTGAGGTCTCCATCAAATCAAACGGTTCTGTGGCTGAACACAGAGTCGGGGCCATTGTGCTTGCGGCCGGCTGGCAGCCTTATGACCCCAGCAAACTGGGCCCGAAATTGGGGTTTGGGGCCTCTCCGAACGTCATCACCAACGCCATGTTCGAAGAGATGTTCAAGGAGGAAAAATTCGCACGACCCAGCGATAAGCAGGGTCTAAAGAACGTAGCCTTCCTGCAGTGCGCCGGTCAAAGGGATCCGGATTATCTTCCCTATTGTTCCTCTATTTGCTGCCTCACGGCCTTAAGACAGGCCTGCCAGATAAAGGCTCAGGAACCGGATGCCAATGTGTACGTCGTTTATAAAGAGCTGCGTACACCCGGGCAGGCCGAGGATTTTTATCGCAAGGCACAGGAGGATGGAGTGATTTTTCTCCGCTGCCAGGACCCTGAGGTCAAGGCCAGCGGTGATCAGCTCGCCGTGGAGGCGGATGATGAACTCCTGGGCGAGAAGGTTCTGCTGGAAGACCTGGACATGGTGGTCTTAGCTACGGGCATGGTTCCGGTGACCGCCTTTGGGCCGGAATTTTCCATGCAGGAAACAAAGGAGGGGGAAGAGGAGAAAAAAGCAGAGAAGGAAGAGGAGGAAGTTTCCCCTGACATTATTCGATGCTCCGAGCTTCTGAATCTGGATTATCGTCAGGGCCCTGAACTTCCGGCTCTGAGGAACGATTTCCCTGATTCCAACTTCATCTGTTTCCCTTATGAAACAAGACGAACCGGAATTTACGCCGCCGGTTGTGTGCGCCGGCCCATGAGTACGGCCACGACCAGCGAGGATGCGGCCGGAGCGGTCATGAAAGCCATCCAGTGCGTCGAACTCACGGCTGGCGGTGCTTCTGTCCATCCCCGGGCCGGAGACCTGTCATATCCCGAACTTTTCATGCAGCGCTGCACCCAGTGCAAGCGCTGTACCATAGAGTGTCCCTTTGGGGTTTATAATGAGGATGAGAAAGCCAACCCCCTGCCCAACCCGACCCGCTGCCGGCGGTGCGGTATCTGCATGGGGTCCTGCCCCGAGCGGATCATTTCCTTCAAGAATTACTCGGTGGACATGATCGGGTCCATGATCAAGGCCATCGAAGTCCCGGAAGAGGACGAAGAAAAACCGCGGGTCCTGGCGCTTGTCTGCGAGAACGACGCCTACCCGGCCCTGGATATGGTCGGGATCAAGAGAATGCAGTATAACCCGTATCTCCGGGTTATCCCGCTCAGATGCCTGGGCTCGATTAACCTGGTCTGGATCGCCGACGCCTTATCCAAAGGCATTGACGGCATTCTCTTCTTCGGCTGCCGTCCCGGCGACGACTATCAGTGCCATTTCATTAAAGGCAGCGAACTGGCGGAATACAGGGCCGGTAAGATCGCCGAAACATTGGACCGGCTGGTCCTCGAGTCCGAACGCGTTCGAGTTGAGGAGGTTGCCATAACCGACTGGGAGCGCGTCCAGGCCATCTTAGAAGAATTCATGGAAACAGTGGAAAGGGTGGGTCCTAACCCTTACAAGGGATGGTAAGCCGATCGCCTTTTCTGCGATAAGAGGAAAAAGAGGAAAGCCGGGCGTAAGGATGCTCCAAGAAAAAGGAGGAGTCCGGCTTTCGGCCTGATCACAAGAGCCATAACAGCCCAATGATAAACAACTCTCTCTGGAGGTAGGAGGATGAGTGTCAAGGTTGATCCCAGCTTGATGAAGGAGCTCGAGAAATTTGGTTTGAAAGACGCCAATAAATGCTTTCACTGTGGAAACTGTACCGCGATCTGCCCCCTTTCCACGCCGGAAAATCCTTTCCCCAGGAAACTGCTGAAGTGGGCCCAGATGGGCCTTAAGGACAAGATCCTGCACAGTCCTGAACCCTGGCTCTGTTACTACTGCGGGGACTGTTCTGACACATGCCCCCGGGGCGCCGACCCGGGCGAGATGATGATGGTCATGCGGCGCTACCTGACCTCCCGCTACGACTGGACAGGTTTCTCGCGCAAGTTTTATACCTCTGAAAAATTTGAGATCATAGCCGTGGCCGTCGTCGGCCTCATTATCGGTCTGGCCTTATGGCTTTTCCATGGCAGCAACCCAAATATGGAGCACGCCTATCTAAATTCAGTCTGGCCTTGCGAGGCTATAGAGATCGCCGACCTCATTATGTTCTTCCTCCTGAGCGCCCTGCTTTTGAGCAACACCTATCGCTGCTTCCATTTTATAATGGGTGATCAAAAATTTAAAATTCCTCTTAAACATTATGTCATCGAGGCCAAGGAACTTGTTATCCATACGCTTACTCAAAAACAATTCCTTGAATGTACGGACAAAATGCTGTGGGTGGTCCACCTTCTGATCATGACCGGTTACAGCATTGTCTTCCTTCTGGTAGTGGTCTTTCTGGCCGGCGGTATTGATGTCATCGGGCTCTCATGGGAAAAGATTCGATTCCAGCGGGATGAGATCTATTCGATCTACCATCCCATACGCTTGCTGGGCTACTATGCAACCTTCGCCATCCTCTATGGCACCACCTACGCCATTATCGGACGCCTCAAAAAATCAAAAACGCCTTATAAAAGCTCCCATGGAACCGACTGGATGTTCCTTATTCTGCTGCAGCTCACGACCCTGACCGGCATCATGATCCATGCCACCCGGCTCCTGGATCTGGCCATGACGACCTACATCCTGTATGCGATTCACCTGTCCGTGGCCGTTCCCATGCTCGTTCTGGAGGTTCCGTTTGCCAAGTGGGCCCACCTGGCCTACCGCCCGGTGGTCATTTACTTGATGAAGGTTAAAGAAAGATATGCTCAAGAACAGCAAGGAAGCGTGACTTAGATATGCATTAATGGCGAAAAGTGTAAGTGAAGGAGCAATTTTATGAATTTTAGCTGAATGATCGGTATTCGGATAAAATGTCCGAACCTTGAAGATCTGAATCAGCCTAAAGGCAGGTTTTCTCGGTATCTAGTCAGGGAGCGCGGCGATATTATGATGAAGAGACATTTCCCAGATAGCCAATACGACCCCTGATTAATTCATTAATTTCATCTTTATATTTTACCATAAATTCTGTCATTTTTTTAGAGCGGCTAAGCAGAGCATGGATGTCTTTGTTCTTTAGAAGCGATGCTTCTACCAGCATATCATGTTCATGGAGAAAAGAAATGATTCTGTCTTCCGCGTTAAGCTCTATATGAAACCGATCTGTAAGGTAATCCAGCCAGTCTCCATATTCCTTCAGGTGGTCCAGTTGATCCACGGGAATTCCCATTGCCATGCTTATTTGAAATGCACTGCCAGGCAACAGACCGGACCCTCCAAGAAAATCCAGCACATGGGCCAGTTCATGGATAAGACTTGAATTATCAATATCCGATGTAATCGCCACGTAAATATTCTCGGCATCACTATCTTCTGTCTTTTTGGGATTGACAATAAGAGCCCCGCATTTATGGTGAACATCTCCGAGATTTCCTTTGTCAAAGGACTCCAACTCAACATATGCGTCAAAATCTATAAACTTAATTCCCAAGAACTCAGTGCTACCGGTCAGCTCCCTGATGTCCAAGGCCTCTGCAATCTCCTTTGAGCGGCCATAATTGACTTCGGGGAGGGCAGTAATTTTTTGGACAATCTCTTTCTTCATCTTTTCGGTTTGGATAACCCAGAGCTCCTCCTCCCGTCCCATATGACAGTTTTTGAACTTTTTTCCGCTGCCACATGGGCATGGTTCATTCCTGCCTATTTTTTTCATTATGGCCTCATTATTAGTATTGAATCAATTTCATGGGCTTAATGCCAGGGTTATTTTCATAGGGACCATCCTCTGTCATCTTCAGTCCCACTCAGAAATTCCTATGGGGGTTTACCTTGTGAGAAATCCAGATCTGTGGACGGTATCTGTTCAATTGTGCTCCGGCGAACCCCTTGGAGATTCAATAGGACGGACCCTGTACTTCTAACGGAGTTTATTCCTCAATTATCATGTCTTTGAGGCTATCGTAAGATGAAACGGGTATGGGATTCGTCCTTCCGGTAGCTGGGTCTAACATATGGCGATATGAGACATGGCGATGATAGTTATTCCACATCCAATCCCAGCCATCAACAAAATACGGGCATTCATCGTTGAAGCATATATACAAGAATTCACTGGTCCAGGTAGTGCTGCCACCAAACGGCGTTTGCGGGGCAGTACATTTGCTCATGGGCTTCCCGCAATATGGACACCTTGGTTTTTCAATGTTCTTGGACATATTTTCCTCCCAATTCGATCTCACGGGCGCCGCCCCAGAGTGTTCTTAAGCCGCCGTTTTACCATTTCCCAGGCAGTTTACGAAATGATCAGGCTATAAAAAAACCCCGGGCGCCTGGTAGCGCCCGGGGCATCCTGTCCATTCGTGACTACATACCAACCACCTTCTCAATCTTTATATAGCGAATGAGAGGCCGCTTGATCATCTCCCACTCATCCTTTTCGGAATCGTACTTGGAATTTACAAACACATCTCCCCAGTTTTCCTCATCAATCTTCGGAAAATCAGCACGATAGTAATAACCAGGCCACCTGGTCTCCTCGCGGTAAAGCTTATGCCTCACGTGCGCTTCTGCAATGTTGAGTCGGTGGACATTTTCCCAGTACCTCATTAGTTCATGGATATCTCGTGCAGCCACCTTATCCAGGTCCTCTTTGCAAAACTTAAGGTAATCTAAAGCAATGTTGAGGGTCGTGGCGCTACAGTTATACTGGGAACCCCAGCCAGCTGCATACTCGTCCATAATCTTCTGGATACGGAACATGAGCATCTTGGGATCAATGTAATTGGGATTGACCTCTTCCGAGTAAGTATAGCCGACATGTTCGTCTCTGACGGCATAGTCCTTGTTATCCTCGTAGACCTTGAGCGGGGCATAAGTCTTTTCCTTGAGCTCATTGACTTTTGCCTCGTCTACCTCTGGCATATCCGGATTCTCCACACAGAACTTGATGGCTGCCTTGGCCGCAATCCTTCCTTCAGTAAAGGACCCTGATGTGAACTTGTGACTGGAGTCGCCCACACCATCTCCCGCTGCGAAGAGCCCTGTGATTGTGCTCATACGATTATAGCCCCAGAAGTATTCGCTCTTAGACTCATCCGTCTGAAGATCTTCAGGACCACTGCACCATGCGCCTGAAGCTCCAGAGTGGGAACCAATGAAGTAAGGCTCAGATGGTGCAATTTCTGACGGTCCTTGCTCAGGATAGATGTTTCTAGAGGCCCACAGCATGGCCTGGCTGATAGTCATATCCAGGAAGTCTTCCCAGGCCTCAGCCTCAAGTTCTTTTAATTTTCTCTTTTTCATTTTCTCATCTGGGGCTTCAGAAGCGATTTTTTCAATAGCCTTATCGGTATGCATCAAGATAGGCGAGTCACCCTTCTCATACATCTCCTTCATCATGAGGTGGTTCCTGAGACAGGTGGGAATGGGTTTTACCGCCCCGTACGGAAGCCAGTTGTGTAGTTCCCCACCTTCCTTGAACCCTTCGGCCATATAGTTGGTGCCGCTGGCCGAGGTAGCTGTTGCTTTAAACAGCAAGAACCACGCGCCAACGGGCCCATACGCGTCCTTAAACCGGGTTGGGATAAAGATTACCTCCTGCGAACTCATTTCCGCACCAGCCATCTGCATCAATGAGGAACTTGACCCGGATTGCCAAGGCGGGTACCAGGCTCGGCCTAAGCCTTCACCTGTGGAACGAGGTCTAAAGACGTGAACCGCGCCACCGGCCGCTACTAAGGCTGTCTTACATTTGAAGACATAAAATTCATAGGGTTCCCTGACGTTCATTCCCACGGCGCCGGCTATGCGGTTCTTGTCATTCTTATCAAGAAGGAGGTGAGTTACAAACACCCTTTCTACGATTTCACCGTCATCTTCCAAGGTGGCCATGGAGTTTTTAGCCGCCTCGGCCAAAATCAGCTTATAGGACTCGCCATTGATCATGAGCTGCCATCGCCCTTCATGAACATAATTTCCCTCGGCGTCCTTCCATATCGGAAGGCCGAATCCTTCAAACATATTCACTGAGCCGTTGACATGGCGGGCAATGTCCATTACCAGGTCCTGACGGCAGAGGCCCATAAGGTCCTGCTGGACATAGCTCAGATAATCAATGGGTGAATTATCCCCTACATACTGGTTAATGGCGGAAAGCCCCATTGCCACGGCTCCGCTTCGATCGAAAGCGGCCTTATCAACCAAGACAACTTTTTGGCCATGCTTCTTGGCCCAGTATGCTGCCTCAACGGCCGCTCCGGTCGCTGCCATTCCACCCCCTATGATCAAGAGATCTGTGGTAACTTCTTTGGTAGGAAATTCCTGCATAATTTATCTCCTTTTCTTATTACTCAAGTGTCCATAGCTTATCGGCTTTTAATGAGGCCGGCTCCGTGGCCAGTAATTGATCATCTAAAGTTCCAGGACCAAAATCAAATCCGCCATCTGGGGGCGCAGTTCCTTCAGGAGTCGTTCTAATGGGGAACTTGAATCGTTTAAGCGATCCATCACGAAATTTCACTGTCCACATAATGTCCTCAGAACCGCGCAGAGGCACGACACTGGCGCCCATGGGCATAAAGTCGGCATAACCTCTTACATCAATGGCTTGCTGGGGGCAGATTTTAACGCAATTATAACACTCCCAACACATGGAAGGCTCCTGGTTATAGGCCTTCATTTTCTCCTTATCCAAAACCATCAAGTCATTGGGGCAGATATACAAACAAGCGGTTCTGTCCAGCCCTTTACAACCATCGCATTTTTCTGTTATGACAAAACTTGGCATCTCTTTCCTCCTAATTCTTAGTATTCAACTCATTTGATGAGCCACGAACATCCTCAAAGCTCTTGCACCTTCCTTCTCTTCTCCTAACACCTCCTTGATAATTAGTAATTTCTATCAACCGAAGGTTGATCCATTCAAGGGTTGACCTTTTAATTATGAATACTCCTTATTTATTAATTTGCCCCAGAGGGGACTTTCAAACGAAAGAGTAACCAGACTTAAGAAGACTAAAAGTCGGGAGTAGGCTTACATTTGGCCTGTGTTAAAATGGTCCTTTTTGCCTCACCCTTGCAAGGGATTACCCCTTGTGCAATTTTGGACAATCTAACCTAGGCTTTTCTTGCTGTCAAGAAAAATTTAGACCAGGGTCCCTATAATCCCGGATATGGTTCAAATAAGGCCGTCCTTTCGATATCAGATGTTGATATAATTACACTAAATTAACAATCAAACGGGCCGGGTCATGAATGATCGCCAGTGAGCCCATAAGGAATGCTCAGGTAGCGCTCTGGCCCGGTAGAGCGCTATTCTGCCGCCTCCGGCCCAAGGTGAATCAAGGTCGGCTGAATTTGACCATTCCCAAAAACGCTTGAGCTGCTTATACTTTCAACGGAAAAAATTTGCTTTACATTAATGGTTTTGATAAGGTGAATCATCCTTTAAGCATAGTTAGACTATTGTTTGCCATGTTCATCGAAAAACAGGGTCAGGGTCGGTATTTTGAGTTATGGGCCTAATAGATCACCGGAACGACTGCTTGGCGCGGGTCATTACTCTAGTGTAACACGAGGACAAAGAATGAAAGTCAGCAAGAAATATTGGGTCTTCGGTGTTCTGTGTGTTTTTTTGATCATTTTCTTCGTTTATCCAGTATGTGTTGAAGGTGCGACCCATGTTTCTACGGAAGCATCCCAGGGGCATGCCTGGTGGTTTTGGCCTCTTATCCTTTTTGTGGCCACTTTTGCCATGGGTATTTTTGCTGTCCTGGGAGGGGTTGGGGGAGGTGTCCTTTTTGTTCCCATTATCAGCGGTTTTTTCCCGTTTCATTTAGACTTTGTCAGGGGTACCGGGCTTCTGGTGGCCCTGTCCGGCGCGCTGGCCGCCGGCCCTGGTCTGCTCAAGATGAACCTGGCCAGTCTGAGGCTGGCCATTCCTGTGGCCCTCATCGCCTCCACCTTTGCCATTATCGGGGCCATAATTGGCCTGGCGCTTCCGACCAACATCGTCCAGGTCTGCCTTGGGGCCACCATCATCGGCATCTGTGTCCTCATGCTCCTGGCCAAGAAGTCCGAACAGCCGGATGTGCCTCGGTCCGACCGGCTTTCTTCGGCCTTGCGTATTTACGGGGTTTATCAGGAAATCAGCACCGGCCAGGTCATTGACTGGAAGATTCACCGCACGCCCCTGGGTCTGTGCTTATTCACCGTCATCGGGATCATGGCCGGTATGTTTGGGCTGGGGGCCGGCTGGGCCAACGTGCCGGTGCTCAACCTGGTCTTAGGGGCGCCTTTAAAGATCAGCGTGGCCACGAGCAAGTTTCTCCTTTCCATCACCGACACCTCTGCTGCCTGGATTTACATAAACAAGGGGTGCGTCATCCCCATGATGGTGGTTCCTTCCCTGGTCGGGATCATGCTGGGGTCCTTTGTGGGGGTTCGCCTGCTGGTGATTACCAAACCCACCGTCATCCGCTGGATAGTGATTACCATACTTGCCTTTGCCGGGATCAGGGCCCTGCTCAAAGGATTTGGCATTTAAGTCCGGGGAGAGACAGGAGGATAAGGTCATGGCCGACAACCTTGAAACTGAATTAGCCGTGAGACCGGAGCAGGTCCGTTATGCCGGTATTTTAGAAAAAGGGATGTACCTTGGTCTGGGGATTCTATTGTTTACCTTTGCCATTTATGCCTTGGGTATCATTAAGCCTTACATCCCCACCGATGAAATTTCCCGGTACTGGGGCCTGAATGTCCATGATTATCTTCTTCAGACCGATATCAAGAATGGCTGGGGCTGGCTCGGGATGCTCCGCTATGGAGACTTCATCAATTTTATCGGGATTGCGATCCTGGCCGGCGTAACCATCATCTGTTATCTAGCCATTGTGCCGGTCCTTTTTAAAAACAATGATAGGATTTATGCAGTTTTGGCCCTGCTGGAGGCCGTGATCCTTTCCCTTGCAGCCAGTGGAATCCTGGCCGTGGGACACTGAAGACCGTTAAGAGTCAATTTAAAAGACAGTAAATGTCAAAGTGATGAGGGATGCGTTGAAAAAACGACAGACAGGCCCGGCGGAAAAGACCCTCAAAGAAGTAGCCATTGCCGGTGTTAAGTTCTTCGTGGGGCTTAGAATCAAACCCCCGGGATGGGCTTGGGAATATCAATGCTGGGAAGGCTAAAGCCGAAATTCTGGGATTATCAGGACGTCGCGGCGGGCCCGTTCAAGCGCCTGTTTAACTTCCGCCGCATCTGGATGCTGGCGGTCCTGCTCACCACGGTGGTCACCCTGGTGCCGCTGATTTCCATAATCCTGATTGATTACAAAGTAACGCAAAACTCCATTGAGTCCGAAATCCTCCTGCGCTCGTCCCGACTCGTTTCCAATACTCGACGAACGGTCTCCTTCTTCCTGACTGAACGCAGATCCGTCTTGAATTTCATGGCCCAGGACTATACTCGCGAGGAATTGAACGACCCGGACCGACTCGCCTTAATTCTGAAAAATCTGCAAAAGGCCTTTGGCGGATTCACGGACCTCGGGATAATCAACCCCTTAGGCATTCAGAAGGCCTACACGGGTCCTTACCAGCTTAAAGGCAAGGACTACACCGACCAGTGGTGGTTCAAGGAAGTCCTGTACCGCGACGTTTTTATCAGCGATGTCTTCATGGGCCTCCGACAGGTGCCGCATTTGATCATCGCGGTCAAACACACCAAGCCAGACGGCTCGTTTTACGTGCTTCGGGCCACAGTGGATACCAGCCAGTTCGACCAACTGCTTTCACAGCTTGAGGTGAGCGGGGAAGGCGACGCTTTCATTATCAACCACCAGGGAAAGCTCCAGACCCCGTCCCGCTACCATGGCAAGGTCCTTGAAACAATCTCCTTGCCTGTCCCGAAATACTCACGCCGAACCCAGGTGCTCGAAGGCAAAAATACGGATGGCAAAGCGCTTCTCATCGGTTACGCCTATATTGCCGAGACCCCCTTCATCCTGATGATCGTCAAGCAGAAGGACATACTCATGAAGCCCTGGTATAAAACTCGCTTCCAGCTTATTGGATTTCTGGCGGCCAGCGTTATCATCATCCTGATCGTGATCGTGGGCGTATCCACCTATCTGGTGACCAAGATACAGGAAGCGGATTATAGGCGCATCATTAGCCTGCACGAGGTGGAATACTCCAACAAGTTAGCCTCTATCGGACGCCTGGCCGCGGGCGTGGCCCACGAGATCAACAACCCCCTGGCCATCATCAACGAAAAAACCGGACTGATAAAGGACCTGCTCACTATCAAAAAGGAACAGGTCGAGTCCCAAAAACTAATCAGCTTTGCGGACTCGATCCTGGCCTCGGTCGAGCGCTGCGCGGCCATCACCGGCCGGTTATTGGGTTTTGCGCGGCATATTGACGTCAGTATTCAGGCTATCAACCTGAAGGAAGTCATCCACGAAGCCATTGATTTTCAAGGCAAGGAGGCTGAATACAGGTCCATCGAGGTCTCCGTGGATGTGCCTGACGACATCCCCCGGTTCGAAAGCGACCGAGGCAAACTGCAGCAGGTTTTCATCAACCTGCTCAACAATGCCTTCGCCGCCTTGAGCGACGGCGGACATTTAAGCATTACCGCCAGGCAGGAGAACAAAGACCTCGTTTCCATCACCTTTACCGATGACGGATGCGGCATCCCCGCGGAAGACCTCGATCGTATCTTCGAGCCCTTCTTTTCCACCAGAACGACAAAAGGCGGGACCGGCCTCGGCCTGTCCATTACATACGGCCTCATCCAGGAAATCGGAGGCAGAATCAACGTGCAAAGCGAACTGGGAAAAGGAACGAGTTTCAACATCACTTTACCTCTTAAACCGCCTGAAAATGAGAGGTGAAAAAAATGCGGGTATTACTAGTGGACGACGAGGAAGAGCTGGTCTCTGCCTTGGCAGAGCGGCTGTCCATCAGGGGTATTAAGGCAGACTGGGTAACCTCTGGAGAGGACGCGCTGAAGCGCATTCAAAGCGAAACTTACGACCTGGCCTTATTGGACGTGAAACTCCCCAGGATGAGCGGGCTCAAGCTGAAAAAGCTTTTACAAGAAAAAAATCCTGAGCTGAAATTCATCTTTTTCACGGGGCATGGTTCAGAAAACGATTTCAAGGTTGGATCAGCCGAAGCTGGTGCACAATACTATCTGGCGAAACCGGTCAATATCGAGGTCCTTGTCCAGAAAATGAATGAAGTTCTCGAGAAGTAAGGAGGTATGTCTTGGATTGGCATCATGAGACGAGCGGCTGGTCTGGACTCCAGTTCTTCGGGAAGATGTCTGCTTCTATCTCTCACGAGATAAAGAACGCCCTGGCTACTATCAACGAAACGGCCGGACTTCTAGAAGACCTGACCTTTCTGGCAGAGAAAGGGAAGCCTCTGGATTCGGAACGTCTCAAGACCCTGTCTGGAAGAATCATGAAGCAGGTACGACGTGCCGATGAAATCGTCAAAAACATGAACCGGTTCGCCCACAGCATTGATGACTCGGTAAAAAGCGTTGAACTGGGCGAAGTTCTGAAGCTGATGGCCGCTCTTTCAGAAAGGTTCGCTTCCATGCGGGGTATAACGCTGGAAATGAATCCTCCCTCCAGTCCGGTGGCCATCACGACCGATCCTTTTTTCTTGAACCACCTTCTTTGGAGGTGCGTGGACTTCGCCATGAACGCCGCCGGGCAGGGAAAGACCGTCGGCCTTTTGACCGAAGAAACGGAAAACGGCCCGCGGATCAGATTCACGCGGCTCGAAGGTCTGGCTGAAGCGCCGGCGGGCACGTTTCCGGCCCAAGGGGAAAAGGACCTGCTTGATGCGCTTAAGGCTGAACTGAGAGTGGATGCCGAGGCCGGGGAGCTTGTCCTTGCTTTGTCCAGAGATATCAGCCCGTGAATACCGGCCGACCGTTTAAGTGGGGTAATTACTCTGTCTCCTAAAAATTAGGGAGTAGAATCATGCCTGAAAAAGTATTGCTTGTGGATGACGAAGAGGATTTCCTGGAAGCCCTGGCCGAGAGGATGCAGGCCAGAGGCATGGAGGTCTCAACAACCACTTCCGCCAGGGACGCCCTTAAAATGACGGAGCAGGAATCATACGATGCCATTGTCCTGGACCTTATGATGCCTGAAATGGATGGCCTCGAGGTCCTTAAAACCATCAAGAATAGGAACCCCGAGTTGCAGATCATCCTGCTCACCGGCCACGCCACCGTAGAAAAAGGCATCGAGGCCATGAAACTCGGGGCCATGGACTTCATTGAAAAACCGGCTGACCTGAAAGACCTGATGGAAAAAATCAAAAAGGCCCAGGCCCAGAAACTGATCCTGGTGGAAAAACAGACCACGGATAAGATTAAAAAAATCATTCAGAGCAAGGCCTGGTAAATGAAAGGCCTGCCTTTGCCTTCTACTGACCCCAGGCCGTTTTTTCGATGCGGACAGATGTGCGCTGGTGTTTCGCCAAAGCGGGATTGATATCTTTAGAGTATTTAAGGGAGTGGTTCCAACTCAGGACTTGGGCCTCAAGAGGCCCTGACCAGATTTCAGTTAATTGCTCAACTAGATTTAAAATAATTTCCGAGCGGTCCCTGTCAGGACCTCCAAAAAGGGACGACTGAGTCCTGCGTTTAATTCATTAAAAAATTATAGAACTAAGTTAAATTCAAGTGGAGACAAAAATAGCTGGTTGTGGTATTCATTTTATAAGGTAACCTTTTCCAGAGTGTTAATGGTCGCAAAATCTCCAGGCTTCTGAGCAGGAAGAGCGCACCAAACCCGAGTTCGATTCGGAAATAAACGATTCTATAAAACGGCTTTTTAAATTTGAAAAGAGATAAGGCAAAATGTGAACGAATCCTGAGAGCTGGCTGGCTGAGCCGAACATTTTTCAAATGGTGGTACTAGATGCGCCTCTACCTGATAAACCCATTCAACCCACTGGTGATCACCATCAGGGTCAGCAAGAATCGCTGGAACAAGTACCGCATCTGGAAGCCGCTTGGCCTCCTGGTAGTGGCCGGCTTGACCCCGCCCGAGTGGGACGTCACGGTGATTGATGAGGATCTGGGTATACCCGACTACACAGCCATGCCGCGTCCCGATCTGGTGGGGATCACCGCCTTCACAGCACAGGCCGACCGCGCTTATAAAATAGCTGCTGAATTTCGTCGCCGGGGCGTGCCGGTGGCCATGGGCGGCATTCATGCCAGCATGTGCCAGGCGGAAGCCTTAAAATACGTGGACACTGTGGTGACGGGTGAGGCGGAGAGTATCTGGACCCAGGTTTTAGAAGACGCACGCCAGGATAGCTTGAATCAGGTTTACGCCGGAACTCGCCTGGGAATGGAGAAGGTCCCCCTGGCCCGGCATGATCTTCTGCCAAACGGCTACCGCTGTGGTTCGATTCAAACCACCCGCGGCTGCCCGCTCAATTGCACCTTCTGCAGTGTCACCGCATTCAACGGAAGCCGCTTCAGGCAGCGGCCAATCGAAAACGTCCTAGAAGAGTTTAAATTGATTCAGGAGAAATATGTCCTGGTCGTGGATGACAACCTCATTGGCACCCGTAAAGAACATATTGAGCGCGCCAAAGAGCTGTTCCGGGCTATGAACCGGGCAGGTATTCGTAAAAAATGGGGTACCCAGGTAACGATTAACATGGCCGACGACGACGAACTGCTTAGACTCGCAGCCCAGGCTGGCTGCTATTTAGTCTTTATCGGTTTTGAATCGCCGAGTGTAGAAGGTTTGAGGGAGATCCATAAGGAATTTAATATTCAGAAAGACCGCGACTTCAAGGCTTCTGTTCAAAAGATACAGCGGCATGGCATTATGGTCATTGGCTCGTTCATTATGGGCCTGGATATTGATAAGCAAGGCATCGGGCTGAAGATTGCCGATACGGCGAATCGCTACGGCGTGGACGCTATTAACGTTCTTTTCCTGACACCGCTCCCTGGCACCCGCCTCTGGGACAAGATGGAACAGGAAGGCCGTATCGCCGCCAACAACTTTCCAGAAGACTGGAAATACTACACCCTGAACTACCCGGTTGCCAGATACAAGCACCTGTCCCAGACCGATATGCATCGCGAAATGGACGCCTGCTGCCGAACTTTTTACTCCTACCCGCACATTGCCAGCCGTATTTTTGGCAGCTTGTGGCACAGGCATAAACCTGTAGGGACACTGGTGACCAACCTCTCCATCAGAAATAACGCCCTGCGGTTCGATCGCACGGCCTACCCGCGCTTGACCCTGTCCTGAAGCAAAGCCGAAGCGATCAAACCATCAGAGCGAAAGGTTGTTGTACTGTAGAACTGTGAGCATTCTCCAGGATCAATAAAAGGGGCTGATATGCCTTCATAACTTGCATCATGTGCAGCCTGGTTTAAATTAATATAAAATGATGATCATGGGGGGACCAGATCATGAAAATCGCGATCATAGGCCTGGGCCGCATGGGTATGAATATGGCTCGAAGGCTGCTTCAGGGCGGGCACGAGGTGGTTGCTTATAACCGAACCTCAAGCAAAACGGACGAGCTTGTTAAAGAAGGGGCCATGGGGGCCTACTCCCTTTCTGAGCTGGCGGAGAACCTCCCCATCCCCAGGGTCGCCTGGCTGATGCTGCCCGCCGGGTCAGCCGTGGATGATCACATTATCCAGCTTAAGGAGATCCTTTCTCCTGGAGACATCGTCATTGATGGCGGAAACACATACTATAAAGACGATCTCCGCAGAGCCGACCTGCTGGCCGCACAGGAGATTCAATTTCTGGACGTGGGTGTCAGCGGTGGCATCTGGGGTCTTGAGATTGGGTACTGTCTCATGATCGGTGGGCCTAAAGAGACCTACCAGCACCTCGAGCCTGTTTTTCAGACCCTGGCTCCAGAGGACGGCTTCCTTTACTGCGGACCCCATGGGGCCGGGCATTTTGTAAAGATGGTTCATAACGGCATCGAATATGGCATGATGCAGGCCTATGGTGAGGGCTTTGAGATCCTGGAAGCCTCTCCTTATTCCAAGTCCCTGAATTATGCCGAGGTCGCTCATCTTTGGAATCAGGGAAGCGTTGTCCGGTCATGGCTGCTGGAACTCGCCGAAACCGCCTTTGCCAGAGACGCAAGGCTTTCGGAAATCATAGGCTACGTGGAAGATTCGGGGGAGGGACGTTGGACAGCGGCGCAGGCCATCGAGGCCGGTGTGCCGGCCCCGGTGATCACCCTCTCTCTTATGCAGCGGTTTCGCTCCCGAAAAGAGGAGTCTTTTTCCGATAAGGTTCTGGCCGCCCTTCGTCGGGAGTTCGGGGGCCACGCCGTGGTGCGGGCCGATAAAAAATCTGACAAAACCTGAAACTAAGGGCTTGAATTAGAACGGCTAGTGGCGATGGATTACAGCCGGAGTAAGGATCAAATACCATGAATACTGAAAAACAAGAGCTGGACAGCCGTCAGGACGCGGTGGTAACGGAAGGCAGGGCCGTTGATCCTGGTGTTACCGCCCCAAAAGGCCTCCTGGAAAAGCAACTGAATCCGTGCGCCATCGTCATTGTGGGCGCTTCAGGAGATTTGACCGCCAGAAAAATATTGCCAGCCCTTTTTAACCTGTATCTAAGTGGCGGACTTCCAGATCTCTTTCTCGTTATCGGCTGCGGTCGTACCGAGCTGAGCCATGATGCGTTCAGGGAAAAGATGATGAAGGCGGTAACCAAGGCCGGCAATCTGGATCAATCAAAATGGCAGTCCTTTGCCAGATGCCTTTTTTACCGCTCCATTGACTACCATGACTTACCGTCTTTTACCGGCCTGGCTGAATTTCTGCAAGACCTGGATAAAAAGTATAAAACCGGCGGAAACAGGATCTTTTATCTAGCCATCCCACCGGCTCTTTACCAGACAGTGGCTCAGATGATCGGGCGGTCGGGTCTGGCCGTGGAACAGGAAAACAGTCATGGCTGGTCGCGCCTCGTTGTCGAAAAGCCTTTTGGCCGGGACCTGGAAACCGCTGTCGAGCTCGACCGAAGTATTCATGAGAATTTTCAAGAGCATCAGATATTCAGGATAGATCATTACCTGGCCAAGGAAACCGTTCAAAACGTATTGATGTTCCGTTTTGCCAATTCAATTTTCGAGCCGATCTGGAATAGAAGGTATATCGAGTATGTCAGCATCACGGCCGCAGAGGCCGTCGGTGTGGAACATCGGGCCGGATACTATGAGCAGGCGGGCGTTTTAAGAGACATGTTTCAAAATCATATGATGCAGCTTCTGGCCATGACCGCCATGGACCCTCCTTCGCTGTTTGAGGCGGATCAGGTCAGGGATGAAAAGGTAAGGGTCTTTCGTTCCCTGAGACCCTTTCCGGTGGAGCGTCTGAATGATTATTTGATCCTGGGACAGTATGGGCCAGGGAGTATTGACGGTCAAAAGGCGCCTGGCTATCGGGAGGAGCCTGGTGTCAGCCCGGATTCCCTCATACCCACCTTTGCCATGATAAAGGTTTTTTTGGACAACTGGCGATGGCAGGGCGTGCCTTTCTTTCTCACCTCTGGTAAAAGACTGGCAAGGAAGCTGACTGAGATTGTCATTCAATTCAAGGAGGTTCCTCATTCCATGTTTCGCCAGGCCCTGGAAGAACACATCGCCGCCAACAAATTGATTCTGGGTATCTATCCGGATGAAAAGATATTGCTGACATTTCAGACCAAGAACCCCGGTGCCAAGGTCTGCCTCAGGTCCGTGACTATGGATTTTAATTATCTTCAGAATTATACCGGGCCGGTCATGGAGGCTTATGAAAAAGTGCTCATTGACTGTATGCTCGGAGATCAGATGCTCTTTTGGAGGCAGGATGGGGTCGAGCGTTGCTGGTCCTTTCTAACTCCCATTTTGAGGGAATGCGAAACGTGCGGTGACCGGGCGGAGATGCTTCAGCCGTATGCGGCCGGGACCTGGGGGCCAAGGGCTTTTCAGGAGTTGAAGCCAAGTAAGTTAAATGACCTTGGCTGATCATCTTATTTTTATAAATACTGCGCTGGAAAATGGCGCGGGTTAATAATTTTTTCCTTTTTCATTCCCAAAATGATAAAAAAGATCGAGCCTAAGTGCCAATGGCTAGAGAAATCTAAAAAAAGGAGCGGAGAAGAAGTAATGAAAGACCTGGACGATCTCTGTGTGAACACGATACGTATGCTTTCCGCGGATGGTGTTGAAAACGCCAATTCCGGACATCCGGGCATGCCCATGGGGGCCGCGGCTATGGCCTATGTTTTATGGACCCGCTTTTTACGGCATAACCCCCTTGATCCCAAATGGCCCAACCGGGACCGGTTCGTTCTTTCAGCCGGACATGGGTCCATGCTGCTCTATAGCCTTCTCCACCTGACTGGTTATAACCTGCCTCTGGAAGAGCTAAAAAACTTCCGCCAGTGGGACAGTAAAACACCGGGCCATCCGGAATACCCTCTGACCCCGGGCGTGGAGACAACGACAGGCCCGCTGGGCCAGGGGTTTGCCAACGGCGTAGGCATGGCCATGGCCGAACGCTACCTGGCCGCACTTTTCAACCGCCCCGGCTACGAGATTATTGATCACTACACATATGGTATCGTCAGCGATGGCGACCTCATGGAAGGCGTCTCCCACGAGGCAGCCTCCCTGGCCGGACACCTGGGGCTGGGCAAGCTGATTTACCTTTACGACGACAACCGCATTTCCATCGAAGGGAGCACGGACCTCACCTTCACCGAAAACCGGATCGCCCGCTTCGAGGCATACGGCTGGCATGTGCAGCAGGTTGAGGACGGAAACGACCTTAAAGCCGTCGCAGCAGCGATCGCCAAGGCCCAACAAGAAAAGGAGCGGCCCTCTTTAATCGCCGTCCGGACGCACCTTGGCTTTGGGAGCCCCCATAAGCAGGACACCGCCTCGGCTCACGGAGAACCCCTGGGTAGCGAGGAGATCAGGTTGACCAAGGAGAACCTGGGATGGCCTCTCGATCCTCTATTTCTCATCCCGGATGAAGCCCTGAATCACTTCCGCCAGGCGGTTGATAAAGGTAAAGAGAGCCAGGGCCAGTGGGAAACGCTTTTCCGTTCTTATGAGGAGGCTTTTCCTGAACCGACCGCAACCTGGAAAAGAATAATGAAAGACGAATTGCCAGATGACTGGGAAAAGGGTATCCCTGCTTTCCCGGGCGACCCGAAAGGTATGGCCACCCGCGTCGCGTCAGGCACGGTCCTGAATGGGATTGCCTCACTCGTTCCAAACCTCGTCGGCGGTTCCGCTGACCTCGCTCCCTCGAACAAGACGCTTATCAAAGGAGAAGATGACTTCCAGCGCGGCCTGTGGCAGGGACGGAACCTCCGTTTTGGGGTCCGTGAGCATGGCATGGGATCCATCCTCAACGGCATGGCCTTGCACGGCGGCTTGATTCCTTATGGAGGCACCTTTCTCGTGTTCAGCGATTACATGCGGCCGTCCATCCGCCTGGCGGCGCTCATGGGTCTCAGGGTCATTTACGTCTTCACCCACGACAGTATCGGCCTGGGCGAGGACGGGCCCACTCATCAGCCGATCGAACAACTCGGCGCGCTCAGGGTCATCCCGAATCTGACGGTTATTCGGCCGTGTGACGCCAATGAGACCGCTGAGGCCTGGCGGTTTGCTCTTAATCATAAAAATGGTCCCGTGGCTCTGGCCTTAACGCGGCAAAGCGTGCCCACCCTGGAGGAGGAAGCCTTTGCCTCCAGCGGCCTGCACCGCGGCGCATATATCCTCAGTGACGCCGATGACCAGAAGCCGGAAGTCATCCTCATGGCCAGCGGCTCTGAGGTCCATGTAGCGATTGCAGCCGCTCAAAAGCTCGGGCAAAAGGGTGTCTCCGTGCGGGTGGTCAGCATGCCTTCATGGGAGTTGTTTGACCGGCAGCCGGAAGATTACCGCCGCCAGGTCCTTCCATCCGAAATAAAGACCCGCATCGCTATCGAAGCCGGAGTTCCTCACGGCTGGCATCGTTATGTTGGCGGGCAGGGCGAGGTGATCGGTATCAATCGTTTCGGCGCCTCAGCGCCTTATAAGGTGATCTATGAAAAATTTGGGCTGACGGCAGAGCATGTGGTGGAGAAAGCTGAAATGGCGATGGAGCGAAACAAGGCTCCAGGTTGAATCAAGATCAAACAATCGCATGTCCAGTCCAAAGTAATTATATTTCACCCCCATTTCGACTCAACTTGACACCTGCGGCCTTCAAAAGGCCAAGCGTTTCTATTTCTGCGGCGGACTGGTCTTCATGACCAGGAAGAAGAGGCGGCCCGGTTCTTTCATATGTCCGGCCCCGATTTCAGCCTCAAACCCATGCCCAAAGAAGAGATCCAGACGGCCGGGTCCGCGGATAGCCCCGCCGGTATCCTGGACCAGGACCAGACGCGAAAACTTCTGCCACTCCGTGATTTGACCCGAGTCAACCACCGGCTTACGAGCTTCGAGCCAGGCCAGGGCCCCTTTAGGAAAGATACGGCGGTCCAGGGCCACGGAACGGTTCGGCGTCAAAGGAACATTGATGTTCCCCATCGGTCCGTCTTCCAGGCGCCGGAAGAAGATGTAGCTTTCATTATAATCCATGAAGGTTAAAGCCTTTTCCGGGTGAGCCGCCAGCCAATCCCGAATGGCCTGCATGGACATTTCCTCCGGACTGAGCAGGTCCAGGTCCAGCATACGCCGCCCGATACTCCGGAAAGGCCTCCCGTTTTGCCCGGCATACCCCACCAGTATGACCTGGCCGTCGGGAAGCTGGATGCGGCCTGAACCCTGAATGTGTAAAAATAATAGGGCTATGGGGTCATCCACCCAGATCAGCTCCAGATTACGCCCCGCCAGTGCGCCTTGGCGGTCAATGTCGCTCCGGGTATAGTAGGGTACCAGCCGCCGCCCTTGCAGGCGTCCCTTGATCTGCTCTCCGGCCAGCCCCGCTGAAAAATCACCCAGATTTACCTCGATCAAATCATCCGGTTTCCGGTAAAGAGGCCACCGGAAGCGCCCGCCAGGATTGAGGGAGCCGTGGAGCAAGGGTTCATAGTATCCGGTGCATATCACCTCACCCTTACCCTCCCGACCAACGCTTTGATAGAGAATAAAATCCTGCGCCAGCGCCTCGGTCAGGGGCTGCCCCGGCTTTAACGACAGATAGAGCCTCTCGAAGGCGTCCAAAGAAGCCAGCAAATGCCCGGCCGAATAGGTGTCCGGGCCGTACTTGAAGGCCCGGTCCGGAGGCAGGCGCCGGAGATAAACCCGCGACTGTTTCAGGGCCTGGCTCAGAGAAGCACGGTCCAGGTCGTCCGTCAGCTCCGGCCACTTGCCAGGTTTGACGCGGACCATCACGGTTTCTTCTTCAGGGTAGCGAAACCAGGGTAGGTCGCATCCTGAAAAGGCGAGCACCAGAAGGAGCGATCCAATAATAATTACCTGCCGAATCATTGTTTCACCATGAACCGATTTTTTTGCAGTGGCGGTATATTGCCATTGTCAGGGGAAAAGTTCAAGCTGCGGCATCCAGGACATTTAAATCCTGCCGGGCCAACTTAAAAAAACAACCACGGTATAAGCTGGAACCCGGGAATTATGTCAGGCGGCATTTTTCCTTTGCCATAATGATCTCTTTATCTTATGTTAGATTAACAAAAAACTTGTTACCACGCCTAAAACAAGGTTTCTAATAAAAAGAAATAATACAACCCGATTGTTGAAGTCACGGCAGACAGAAAAAACTCGACCATGATCGTTTCAAATAACATACCGGGCCCAGGGCGGTCTGGTAAATCCAAACCTCGAGGGCTGTTTGTCACCGATCTCGATGGCACCCTTCGATGCACTGACGGCGGATTCACTTCTGATAACCTTGAAGCCCTGGAAGAATTGGGTGCGGCCGGTGTGGTCAGGGCCATTGCCACCGGACGTTCGCTCGCGTCCTTCCAAAGGGAGGTCCAGAACCAGTTCCCGATTGATTATGTGATCTTTTCTTCAGGCGCGGGTGTTGTCAAAATCGAAGGATGGGATCTTATCCGGAAGACCAGCCACCGCCCCGGGGATGTTAAGATGATAACCGGCCTGCTGATGGAAGCCGGTCATAGTTTCATGATTCACAAGCCGGTCCCGGACAGCCATATTTTTGCCTACCATTTCGCCGACGTTTCGGATACGGACTTTGAATGGCGTCTGAGCTTTTCCACTGACCACTCCTGGCCGCTTCAAGGCCGGAACGAGGATTTCGGCCCGGCCGCTCACCTGGTTGCCATCGTCCCGGGTTCAGAGGGTGTTTCCATTTATAACGAGATCAAGGAGAAGCTGTCAGGGTTCACCGTTATCAGAACCACTTCTCCGCTGGACCATCGTTCCATCTGGATTGAGATCTTTCCCCAAAACGTTTCCAAAGCCCTCACCGCCGAGTGGCTCGCGCAGGAACTCGGAATTTCGCGGCAGGACACGCTTTTCGTGGGCAATGATTACAACGATCTGGATATTCTCGAGTGGGCCGAAACAAGCTACGTTGTCTCCAATTCACCGCCTGAACTGAAAGAGCGGTTTCCTGAAGTCGCGTCCAACAACAGCAGCGGCGTGGCGGAAGCGATTAAAAGCTGGCTCGCAAGCCATTTACAGACAAAGCGTATTTTAGATTGATGCCGCGGTCCGGCTGATTCAACCCTCTCCGCCTTAAACGCTCAATAACGACTGGCAAAATAAGTTTCCGATAGAACCGTTTTTGGGGGGATTAGCTTCGCGAGGAGTGTCAGCGACGAAGCAATTCCCGATCTTTTTAACCGGAATGTATTTTTACCTTTTGTTTTATCCCAAAGACTTCCTGTGGTCACCGCTCAGCAAGGACGGTCGCCAGAGGGAAGCTGGCTTCAGCCACGGCGGTCAGGCCGAGGGCCATGGCCCTGATGGGTGAATCATCCCGGGAGAGATGCCTTTCCCAGGCGCGCCGAATGGGCCCCACCTCAGCCGCCAGTCTTTCATCCACAGCGAGGTTCAAAAGGTAAACGAACTGAAAGCAACCGCTTATGTTATTGACCGTCCAGAGAAGGAGTTTGGCGTAGTAGTGGATGTCCCGCCGCGCCTTAATGGCCTCGGCCTCCTGAACCCTGAACTCAAGTTCCTTGTTAATCCGTCTCAGGAATCTATGATCCGCGTCAACCGAGCGCAGGGTGAGGGTCAGCATGGTCATAATACCTTTGGTCAGAGAAACCATGGCCTTCATTGTATCCTCATTGGAATCAATCGAGGGATTCAAACGATTTTCAATCTCCTGGATCTGCTTGAGGGTCAACCTGTCTCCGCGTTGAAGGGCCATGATGCCAGCCACGGCGTTAACCGACCGATACATGAGGTCCAGGCCTAAAATCTGACGGCGCACCGGATCTGAATCTGCCTTTTTCACTGCCGGCTCATATAGTCCTTTATCAATCCGCTGAATGTAATTCCTTGCTTCAGGAGTCTGATATCGCTCTGCTATTTGCCGCACCGCGATCTCCCAGCTTCGGCCCGCGTAAAAAGCAGCCAGGGCCATGATTTCCTCTGGATCATCCTCCTGGCTCATCTCCTTCACAAACTCAACCTTGAGGGCAGCCAGTTCGACCGTCGAATCTGTGGGACGCTCGGCCAGTGAAGGTTCGGGGGAGATTAAAAACGCCGTTAAAATGAATATGAGGCTCAGGCAGGGAGATAAAAAAAAGAGGGGAAAGCCGGTAAGGCCTTTGTCCCGGGGTGTATGCGAAAGTAAGCGGCACTTACGATTCATCAATGAATTGAAGGAAAGGCAAGGTCAGGGGAGAGACGGTTGAGGTCAAGGCCTTTGATGCGCTGAGATGTCAGATCTGAAATCCAAACCCCTCATCTCTCCCGCGCCTTTTTTTCCTTGCCAGAGAGCAGCTCCCGGGCCTGCTCGTTAAAAAGATCAATCAGGTTCCCATTTCCCAGGAGGCAAGATATTTTTTTTGCTCCGCGGTCAATGTGTCTATCTTTACGTCCATGGATTTAAGCTTCAGCTCGGCGATTTCATTGTCTATTTCTTCAGGCACCGGCAGCACGCCCAAGGGAATTTTGCCTTTGTGCTTCACGATGTACTCCACGGACAAAGCCTGATTGGCAAAGCTCATATCCATAACACTGGAGGGATGTCCTTCGGCCGCGGCCAGATTGATGAGCCGGCCTTCACCCAGGATATAGACACGCTTGCCGTTTTCCAGGGTGTATTCCTCAACATACTCCCTGACGATGCGGCGTTTGGTGGTGATCTTGGCCAGTTCGCCAAGGTCCAATTCAACGTTGAAGTGCCCGGAGTTGGCCACGATCGCCCCAGACTTCATCTTAAGGAAGTGCTCCTTGCGAATGACATTAATGTCTCCGGTGAGGGTGCAGAAGAAATCGCCGATCTCGGCCGCCTCAGCAATGGGCATGACCCGGTATCCGTCCATGATCGCCTCGATGGCCCTGAGGGGATCAACCTCGGTTACAATGACGTGACCTCCCAGGCCCTGGGCTCGCATGGCCACGCCGCGGCCGCACCACCCATAGCCGCAGACCACGAAGTTGGCGCCGGCCACCAGCCGGTTTGTGGCCCGGATGATTCCGTCGAGGGTGCTCTGCCCGGTGCCATAGCGGTTGTCGAAAAAGTATTTGGTCTTGGCGTTGTTAACCGCGATGATCGGGTACTTAAGGGCTTTATCCGCCGCCATGCTGGTCAGCCGAATGACGCCGGTGGTCGTCTCCTCGGTTCCGGCGATAACGTTCTTGATCAATGGTTTGCGCTCTGAATGGAGGGTCGAAACCAGGTCCGCCCCGTCATCCAGGGTGACCGCGGGCGCTGCGTCGAGCACGGCGTTGATGTGCTGGTAATAGGTCTCATTGTCCTCGCCCTTGATGGCAAAGGTGGCGATTCCGTCCTTTTTGACCAGGGCCGCAGCCGCATCGTCCTGGGTGCTCAGGGGATTGGAGGCGCAAAGAAAGACTTCGGCCCCACCGGCCTTAAGGGTCCGGGCCAGACTGGCTGTCTCTGTGGTCACATGCAGACATGCCCCGATTCGAACGCCCTTGAAGGGTTTCTGGCGCGCGAACCGCCGCTTGATGAGGTTCAGGACGGGCATGTTCTGGTTAGCCCACTCGATGCGCAGTTGGCCTTTTTGAGCCAGGCTCAGATCTTTAATATCGTAACTCACTTCGTTTTTCACTCCTGTTTGTTTTATTTCAGGCCCCAGCCGGGGGCTGAGTGCTGAGTTATATCTTGACCAGGTATTTATTGATAGGGAAATGGCCTAACGGACCATATCGAGTATATCTTCGATTCTGTCTGTCTTTTCCCAGGTGAATTCAGGCTCTTCCCGTCCGTAATGGCCGTAGCAGGCGGTTTTTTTGTAAATGGGCCTCAAGAGATCAAGGTAAGCGATCATGTCAGCCGGCTTAAAGGGGAAGACCCGAGGCAAGGCCTGAGCGATTTTCTCATCTTTGACTTTACCGGTGCCAAAGGTATCCACCATTAAAGATACCGGCTCGGCAACCCCAATGGCATAAGCCAGCTGCACCTCGCACCGCCGGGCTAGATCGGCGGCCACGATATTCTTGGCCACGTGTCGCGCCATGTATGAGGCGCTGCGGTCAACCTTGGAGGGGTCCTTGCCAGAAAAGCAGCCGCCGCCATGACTGCCCTGACCGCCGTAAGTGTCCACGATGATCTTGCGGCCGGTCAAGCCGCAGTCGGCCATGGGTCCGCCCAGCACGAACTTGCCCGTAGCGTTTATAAAGATTTTAGTGTCCCCATCAAGTAATTCGGCCGGGATGACCCGCTTGATGACCTCTTTAGTAACCGCTTCCCTGACATCGCTTTCGGCTGCCTCTGGCGAGTGCTGAGCTGCGATGACGATTGCCTCGACCCGCTTGGGTTTGCCATGATCATACTCGATGGTCACCTGCGATTTGCCATCGGGCCGCAGGAAGTCCAGGACCCCGTGCTTGCGGACCTGGGCCAGCCTTTGAGTCAGCTTATGGGCGTAATAAATGGGCATGGGCATCAATGATTCAGTCTCATCACAGGCATACCCGAACATGAGCCCCTGGTCACCGGCGCCCTGTTCCGCGCCATTGACGCCCTGGGCGATGTCTGGAGACTGCTTGTCAATAGATGTAATTACGGCGCAGGTCTCCCAGTTGAACCCCATGGAGCCGTCAGTATATCCAATTTCCTTGATCGTTTCCCGGACCACGGCCGGCATGTTCACCCAGCACTCCGTGGTGATCTCGCCGGCGATAACGGCCATGCCCGTGGTCACCAGGGTCTCACAGGCCACACGGCCTTTTTTATCCTGGGCCAGGATCGAATCTAAAATAGCGTCCGATATTTGATCGGCCACCTTGTCCGGGTGACCTTCGGTAACTGATTCTGATGTGAATAGATAACTCGGACTCATAAAGTCACTTCCTCCTCTTTTTAAATCGAACCATGCAACTTTATAAATATAACTCCACCAGGCTAGAAACTGTCAAGGTAAATATGGATAATGGTGGGCTATAAGTTGCTGTGACTTGACAGGAATCCCGCTTTGGTACACTCCTGGTACTGGGCGTATCATGAGAAGATCAGCTGTGACTTGACAGGAATCCCCGCTTTGGTACACTTGACTCGGGGCTGGCCTTTAATGACATAAGTCTTGAAGCGCTCGCCGTTGGTCACGTTTAAGATCTGCATATTCTCGAAAGGGAGCAGGTTGGCTGCGTCCATGAGTTCCTTATCCAGGGTTAGGCTGCCTTGGTAATCGAGGTTTGCCTCGGTCATCCTGGCGCGGTGAACCTTTGATTTGAGCATCGGTCTTTACGTTATAGATATTTTCAGCCTTCAATCGGCCGTGATGATGGCGTTGTCAATCAGCCGGGGCTTACCCACGACCGCGGCCAGAGCCAGGAGGGCCTGACCCTCGATGCTTTCGACGTCCTCCAGGGTCTCAGGATCAACCAGGACGGCATAGTGAAGCCGGGCGTGAGGCTGGTCTTCGATGTGTTTTCGAACCGCAGCAAGAATCTCCGCCGCGGCTCGCTTTCCCTGATCGGCCATCTCCTGTGCCAGTTTCAGCGATTCGGACAAGGCCCGGGCGCTCTTCCGCTCTTCAGGCGAAAGGTGAACGTTGCGCGAACTCATGGCCAGGCCGTCTTCCTCCCTGACGGTCGGACAGCCGACGACCTCCACCTCCAAATGAAGGTCTTTAACCATGCGCTGGATAACGATCAGCTGCTGGTAGTCTTTTTGGCCAAAGACAGCCAGATGCGGCTGCACGATATTAAACAGCTTGGCCACGACGGTGGTCACTCCCTTAAAGTGCGTCGGCCGGTTGACTCCGCACAGCCCCTGGGTTAGTTCCGTGACTTCAACGTACGTCTGAAAGCCGGCTGCATATATCTCCTCCGGCGCCGGATGAAAGACCGTGTCCACCGGGATGGACCGCATCAATTCGAGGTCGCGATTAAAATCCTGTGGATATGTCTTGAAGTCTTCGGCCGGACCGAACTGCGTGGGATTGACAAAGATGCTGACGATAAGCAGGTCGCAGTGGGATCGGGCGTATTCCATCAGGCTCAGATGCCCCTGATGAAGAAAGCCCATGGTGGGGACGAAACCTAATTTGGCGCCTTTGGCCCGCTTCTCGCGAGACCAAACCTGCATTTTTTTTGTTTCTTTAATCAACTCCATGATACGCTCCAGGCCGTCACTCACGTCCTGATTTGCCGAACCCATGCATACCAGGCCGGTGTCTCACGCCAAAGATGTCTTAAACATTATAGGTGATTTTGTCAAGTGCTGCAATGCGCTCAAGCTAGAGCGGACATGGCGTTAGCTAGAGCGGCAAACTCGAACGGGCTCAAGGTCTCGGCCCGTCGGCCCGGTTCAATCTCAGCCAGTTTCAAGGCAGCTTCGACTTTCTCCGGTTCAAACGCTGAAAGGAGGGCGTTCCTCAGGGTCTTGCGCCGTTGGGCAAAACCTGCTTTAACCACCCGGCTGAAGAGGTGCTCGGAATGAAGCGGAGGCTCCGTTAAGCTCTTGAAGGTGATTTTGAGCATGGTCGAGCCGACCTTTGGCCGGGGGTAGAAGACGTCCGGCCCCACGTCCAGCAGGCGAACCACCTGCGCAAAATAGGCATAGATAACGCTTAGCCGTCCGTAATTCCTGCCTCCCGGCTTTGCCGTGAGCCGATCCGCCACCTCCCGCTGGAACATCAATACCGCCTGTGTCACGGCTGAACGGAACTCAAGCAGCTTAAAGAGAAGCGGTGAGGATATCTGGTAAGGCAGGTTTCCCAGCACCAAGAGCGGCCCGCCAAACTTAGCCGCCACATCACCCAGGTCCAGCTTCAGGATATCTCCGAAGATGATCGTCAGTCTTTCCGGCGCCAGGGGCCGGACCTCATCCTCCAGGAAGCGGACCAGCCCCTGGTCCACCTCGACGGCCACGACGTGGAAACCCTTTTCCAGGAGAGGCCTGGTTAGAGCGCCCAGGCCGGGACCGATTTCCAGGACCGGTATCTCCGGGTTCAGGCCGGCCCTGTCCAGAATGGCCCGGACGACCCCGGGGTCCATGAGGAAATGCTGGCCCCGGCCCTTCTTGGCCATGAGCTTACGCGCGGCCAGGAGTTTACGTGGAGAGGTCATCCTTTTTCTTTAGAGGCATCCTTTTCAGCCGACCATCTGGAAAAGGCGTCGGCCGAAAGACTCAAAGTGCTGCCCGCAGTCAGAAGGTGATAGCCCATGGCCGCAATCATGGCGGCGTTATCGGTGCACAATTCGATGGGCGGCAGGATGAACGGGACACCGTGCCTTGCCGCCACCTCAGCCATTTCCCTCCTGAGGCTCTGGTTCGCCGCCACTCCTCCAGCCAAAATCAAACCCTTAACCTTGACCTGATTCAAAAGGGCTGAAACCTTAGCGGTCAAAACATCCACCACCGCGGCTTGAAACGAGGCGGCCAGGTCAGCCAGGTCCCTTGACCCGATCTCGGCTCCCTTGAACTGGCGATTAACCAGACTCAAAACCGCTGTCTTCAGACCGGCAAAGGAAAAATCCAAACCCAGTCCCTGCATCGGGCGCGGAAGATTAAAACGCCGCCCGTCGCCTTTGGCAGCACGTGCTTGGATAGCCACCCCGCCTGGATAACCCAAACCGAGGAGCTTGGCCACCTTGTCAAAGGCCTCCCCGGCCGCGTCATCCCTGGTCTGACCGTAAAGTTCAAACTTCATGCGTCCCTGAACCAGGTAAAGGTTGGTGTGGCCGCCGGAGACGACCAGGGCGGCCAGAGGAAAACCTGGCAGATTTCCCATTAAAAATCCCGCGGCAATGTGCCCTTCAAGATGATTGACTCCGACCAGGGGAAGACCGGTCACCAGGGCCAGGGCCTTGGCCAGGTTAAGGCCGACCAATAACGAGCCTACCAGTCCCGGGCCCTGAGTTACGGCCAGCCCGTCAAGCTGGTCCAGCCTGAGTCCGGCCTGGCTCAGGGCCTCTTCAATCACGGGCAGGATCACTTCCACATGACGCCGCGACGCCAGCTCCGGAACCACTCCCCCGTATCGTCCATGGAGATCAAACTGGGTGCGGACGACGTTTGACCGAATCAGCCGCCCATCCTCGACCACGGCTGCTGCTGTTTCGTCACAGGATGTTTCGATGCCTAAAATTTTCATACAGTGTTTGAAATATAAAATCCCCGCCATCCAAAGAGATCGCGAGGAATCAGTTATGTTTTAAGTTTCAGGCCGGAAATATCATCTCTTCCCCTGAATGAACTCCTCAGCGACGCGGACCTCCTCCTTGCTCCCGATGATCAGAGGCACCCGCTGGTGCAGTTCTTCGGGCTCGAGATCCATGATCCTCTGTGTGCCTGTGCTGGCTGCGCCGCCGGCATGTTCCACCACGAACGCCAGGGGATTGGCCTCGCACATCAATCTTAACTTGCCATGCGGTTTGCGCGGATCTTTACTGTCCGCCGGATAGAGAAAGATGCCGCCGTGAAGCAGGTTCCGGTGGAAGTCTGCCACGAGCGAACCAATGTACCGGGAGGTGTACCCATGATGGTCGGCTGCGGGGTTCTTCAGATAATCAATATACTGCTGAACTTCTGCGCTCCAGTAATGATAATTTCCTTCATTGACGGAAAAGGTGTTGCCTTTTTCAGGGATGCTTATATTTTCGTGTGACAGGAGGAACTCACCGACCGAAGGATCGAGGGTGAAGCCGTGAACCCCGTTACCGGCGCAGTAAACCATGATGGTTGAAGAGCCGTAAACGAAATAACCGGCTGCAACCTGTTTGAATCCCGGTTGAAGAACGTCTTCCAGCGTGGGTTGATCATCTTTGTCTGTCACCCGGTGCAGGATGGAAAAAATCGTTCCGACGCTGATATTCACGTCAATATTGGAACTCCCGTCCAGGGGATCGAAGATGAGCACATAATTGCCCATGGGAAAGTGGCGCGGGATCTCGATGATGTCAGCCACCTCCTCCGAAGACATGGCGCAAAGAATGCCCGTGGATTCGAGGCGGCGAATAATGGTTTCGTTGGAAAAGTCATCCAGCTTGCGAACGGCTTCGCCCTGGACATTCTCCCGGCCGGTAAAGCCCAGGATATCAACCAGCCCGGCCTTATTCACCTCCCGCGAGATCAATTTCGCCGCCACGATCAGTTCGTTGAGCAGACGGGTAAAAGCTCCGGTTGCGCCTGATACCTCGGTTTGAGTCAGCAGGAGATGCTGAGTCACGGTTATTCCTCTATTAGGCATATCCTCACCTCTTCATTTAGAAAAAAGTTTGAACAATCATACTCCGGCCGCCGAATAAAAAACAGATTTCCAAGGCCTAATTCCAAGGCCTAATCCTCAAAGGCGACATATAACCTGAGTTTCCTGACCGTTTCAGGCCCAATGCCTTTGATGTGCATGAGATCATCAAACCCGGTTAAGGAGCCGTGTTTTTGACGCGCGGCGTGAATGCGAGCGGCTGCGACCTTTCCGATCCCGGGCAGTAAGGTCAGGTCGCGCCAGGCAGCCTGGTTAATGTTCAGCTTCTGGCCCAGGCCCAGAAGAGTTGCGGAGGACATGGGCTGCAAGACAATCTTGAAATCGTCTGGACCCTGCCTGACTATCAAGACCTTGGTCTTGTTCTCAAGCGTTGGATTCGGGATATCCGGGCCGGATGGAAGTCCGGCCGCTTCAAGCACCTGACCCAAAGAAGGGGAGGCCGGGAAACCCAGAACCCGGGAGTTCGTTTGCGGGCCGACCACCTCTATCCAGACGGAATCTTTTTCAAAGGGAAGCGCGCCTATTTGCGGCTGCCCCCACCAGTCAAAGGCCCAACCCAAGATAATGAGCCCAAGGGCCAACAGCATTAACGCCCGAACCTGGTTATAGTTCATTTCCTGGCGAGGGAAACTACTTTCCCCTTTTTTCATCGCGGTGGAGTTTGTAGTTGACACTGTCAACCAGGGCCTGCCAACTGGCTTCAATAATGTCGTGGGAGACCCCAACTGTTCCCCATTTTTCGTGCCGGTCTCCGGATTCGATCAGGACCCGGACTTTGGCTCCTGTGCCTCGTCCCAATGCTGGCAGAACCCGAACCTTGTAGTCTTCGAGACTCATGCGGGACAACTCAGGATAGAATGTTTCCAGCGCTTTGCGGATGGCGTTGTCCAGGGCGTTCACCGGGCCGTTGCCCACTGCTGCGGTATGTTCGATCTTACCCCCGACTTTGACCATAATGGTCGCTTCGGCCTGGGTGGGCTCCTCTTCTTTTATTTTCTGGATAATGACTCTGAATCCCAGCAGTTCGAAATATTTTTTGTGGGCGCCCAGGGCCCGGTTCATGAGCAGCTCGAACGATCCTTCGGCCCCTTCGAACTGGAATCCCTGGGCTTCCAATTCTTTAAGCTCTTTAAGAATTTGAAGAACCACGGGGTCTTTTGAATTTATATCCAGTCCGTACTGCATGGCCTTGTGCAAGATGGTGCTCTTGCCCGACAGATCGGAGACCAGAATGCGCTGGACATTTCCAACCGCATTCGGGGATATATGTTCATAGGTCTCCGGGTTGCGCTTCACGGCGCTGATATGAATGCCTCCCTTATGGGCAAAGGCGCTCCGGCCGACATACGGCTGAAAAGAGTTAGGCTGGATGTTCGCCAGTTCGCTGACCAAACGACTGACATCATGGAGTTGAGGCAGACCGCCTTCAACCAGGCAGTTCAAGCCCATCTTGAGGGTCAGGGCCGGGATGATGGAGCACAGGTTGGCATTGCCGCAGCGTTCTCCTAATCCGTTAATCGTTCCTTGAACTTGAATCGCCCCGGCCTCGATCGCGGCCAGTGAATTGGCCACGGCCAGTTCGGCGTCGTTATGTGCATGGATCCCCAGCGGAATCCCGGGGTATTTTCGCCGCGCTTCCTTGACTATGCCTTCTATCTCACCGGGCAAGGCCCCGCCGTTGGTGTCGCACAAAATAAAGTAGTCGGCTCCGCCGGCCCGGGCGGCTTCGAGGGTCTTGAAAGCATACTCCTGATTGTACTTGCAGCCGTCAAAAAAATGCTCGGCGTCAAAAAAAAGAAGCCCGGCCTTGGGACGGAGAAAACTCAGGGAATGTTCGATGATTTCGAGATTGCGCTTGAGGTTGATGCGCAGGGCGTCCTTAACGTGCACATCCCAGGACTTACCGACAATGGTCATCACCTCGGTCCCGGCCCTGATCAATGCCTTTAAATTGGTGTCTTTTTCCGGGCTGCCTTTAGGGTTGTGTGTGCTCCCAAAGGCTACAACCTTGGTATGTTTTAAAGTCCGCTTCTTCATTTCTTTGAAGAAAGCCATGTCTTTGGGGTTGGAGCCCGGCCAGCCGCCTTCCACATAGTCCACGCCGAAGTGATCCAGGCGCTCGGTGATGCGGACCTTGTCTTCCAGGGTAAAGGTTACGGTCTCTGCCTGCGCGCCGTCCCGGAGGGTCGTGTCGTATATCTCTATTCTTTTCATTTATTCTTTATCCAATCCAAAGGCGGCATGAACCGCCCGCACTGCCAACTCGATGTACTTCTCGGAAATAACGCAGGAGATCTTTATCTCAGACGTGTTGATCATCAGGATATTGATGCCTTCCCTGGCCAGGGCCTCGAACATCTTTGTCGCCACGCCGGTGTGATTCCGCATACCGACGCCGACCAGGGATATCTTGGCGATGGAATCGTCCCCCAGGACTTTTTCAGCTCCTATTTCTTTGGCCACGTCCCGCACCAGGCTCATTGACCGCTCAAAATCGTTTTTAGGGACGGAAAAAGAAAAATCTGTGGCGCCTTCGGCTTCGATGCTGGTGTTCTGGATGATCATGTCAACCACGATACCCGCGTCAGAGACAGGGGTTAGAAGGGCGGCCGCCATACCGGGCTTGTCAGGAACCCTAGTTACGGTAATCCGAGCCTCATTGCGATTATAAACCACGCCCGAAATGGTTATTTTTTCCATGGTCTCATCCTCCTTGACGATTAGAGTTCCTGGCTCGTCTATCTGGGAGTGTCGGATGTGGAGGGGCACGCAGAACTTCATTGCAAACTCGACGGAGCGAATTTCAATGACTTTGGCCCCGAGGCTGGACATCTCCAGCATCTCCTCGTAAGATACGCGGTCCAGCTTGCGCGCCTCCGCGCAGATATTGGGATCGGTGGTGTACACTCCGTTCACATCGGTGAAGATTTCACAGATATCAGCCTTAAGCGCTGCCGCCAGGGCCACGGCTGTGGTGTCCGAGCCTCCCCGGCCCAGGGTGGTAATGTTGCCGCGTTCATCGAGTCCCTGAAAGCCAGCCACCGCCACGATATAGCCTCGGTCCAGCAGATCGCGTATGCGGCTGACATCAATGTCCTGAATTCTAGCCTGGCCGTACAGGTCATTGGTCATGATCCTGGCCTGGAAACCCAAGAGCGACCGGGCCTTATAGCCCAGGTCGCGGACGGCCATGCAAAAAAGAGACACCGAGACCTGCTCGCCCGTGGAGATAAGAACATCCACCTCCCGGGCATCAGGCTTTGTGGAAATATCGCCGGCCATATCCAGCAGACGGTCGGTTTCTCCGGCCATGGCGGAAAGAACAACGACGACCTGGTGGCCTTCATTTTTTTTGGTATGAATAACCCGCTGAGCCACCTTGCGAATCAAATCAAGGTCCGCCACCGAAGTTCCGCCAAATTTCTGAACAATTAAGGCCATGATCTTATCCTTGGTTTCTTAGTTCCACTGTTCCTTGATCTTCTTGATGATTTGCCTGTAATCTTCGCCCTGACCGCGCAAAACGGCCCGCCTGCCTCCAGATTCGACAAGGTGAAGCTCTACCTCCAGGTAAGGCCGAGGGAGTGTGTTTTTTATTTTATCCGCCCATTCTACCGCGACCACCCCCTGGCGCGTGAAATATTCATCAAGCCCGGTCTCATAAAAATCAAAGCCTTCCAGCCGGTAGACATCCAGGTGGTAAAAAGGCACACGCCCGGGATACTCATGGGCCAGGGTAAAACTGGGGCTGGCCACCACGTAATCCTCAGGCACTTCCAGGCCCTGAGCCAGACCCTGGATCAGGCAGGTTTTGCCAGCCCCGAGGTCACCTACCAGCGCCACGACTGAATCTGGACCGAGGCGCCTTCCCAGAAGATAACCCAGACGTCGGGTCTCTTCTGGTGAGGCCAAGAAAAATGTTGCTTCCACTTTCAAGCCCAGCCGGGTGACAGAATCTCTGCAAGTTTATGTTCAGGTCAAGCGATAAACCTGCTCCATAACCCGGGCAGCCAGGCCAGCAGGTCCGAGGCCAGCAGTCCGACCGAGCCTTTGGCGGCCGCGGCCTCATCTGCAGCCAGGCCGTGAACAAAGACACCCAGGCGTGAAGCATCCAGCACGGACAACCCCTGGGAAATCAGGCCGACCACTATACCGGTCAGGATATCTCCCATGCCTCCGGAGGCCATATGCGGCCCGCCGGTGGTATTCAGGAAGACCCGGCCGTCAGGCGCCCCGATAACGGTGCGGTAGCCCTTTAGTACCAGGATGACCCCGTGGGTTTTACTAAAATCCACGGCTGTTTTGAGGCGGCTGGCCTGGATTTGGCTCACGGACAGCCCTGCCAAACGAGACATCTCACCGGGGTGCGGCGTGAGCGTGACTTCACGTCTGGCCTTTTTCAACAGATTCACGGCCCCGGTTAAAGCGTTCAGCCCATCAGCGTCTATAACCAGCGGTAGCTCACAATGTTCGACCAGGCCTCTGACCACTTCAATCGCGCCGGGCCGCGCGGACAACCCCGGCCCCAGCGCTAAGGCAGACTTGCCTTCGGCTAATTCCAGAACACGATCCAGGGCCTGGGGGGCCAGGAATCCCGGTTCAGCCTCGGGCAGCGGTTCGGTCATCACCTCTGTCACCTTTTGTTCCAGAATAGCGTTGAGGCTCTGAGGCACGGCCAGGGTAGTCAAACCGGCTCCGCTGCGAGCCGCCGCCAGGCCAGCCATGGCCGCGGCCCCGGTCTTGCCGGTGGAACCGGCCACGATCAGGACATGACCGTAATGCCCCTTATGTCCATCCCGGGCCCTGGGCTTAAGCAGCCCTTTCAGAGTATCCTCAAGCAGAAGCTCTGAGGCCGGGCCGATCTCAGCCAGGACATGCGGCGGAATTCCGATATCTACCACTTCTAACTGCCCGACGAATTCTTCGCCTGGAGGTAAAAAAAGGCCAGCCTTGGGCAGGCCGAAGGTCACGGTCAGATCGGCCCGCACCCCTGCGCCCCAGATGCCGCCTGTATCCGAATCCAAACCCGAAGGCACGTCCACCGCCACCACGGTCCGACCGGCGCCGTTGATGCGATGAATGACCTCCCGGTAAATACCCCTGACTTCCGCATTCAACCCGGTTCCCAAAATAGCGTCCACGATTAAATCAACGCCTGATAAATCAATACGATCCAGGTCAGACTCCTCCTGGACTTCAATGACCTCCAGGTTCATCCTGAAGACGATCTCCAGGTTTGTCTGCGCCTCACCTGTGACCTGATCTCGACGGCCGAGAAGGTAAACTCGAACCCGGGCCCCCCAGCCGTGGAAGACGCGGGCCATAACGAATCCATCTCCGCCGTTATTGCCTCTCCCGGAGATCACGGCCACCTCGCGTCCCGCCAGCCGGCCAAAATGCTCCTGCGCCAGAACGGCCGCGCCCCGTCCGGCGTTCTCCATCAACACCGCGCCAGGCAAACCGCACTCCTTGATCGTCTTTTCATCAATACGTCTCATCTCTGCGGCGGTGACAAACTGCATCTCAAACCTCGATTACCACGAAAGCCTGGGCCAGGCCTGCCTCATCAGTCAGGGAAAGATGGCTGGCTTTGAGTTTGACCTTGCGGGCGACCTGAGCGGCGGTGCCGGACAGGGCCAGAAAAGGTTTGCCTCGGGCGTTATGCTGAACCTCGATATCGCGCCACAGGAGTTCACTGCTCCTTAAGCCCAGGCCCACGGCCTTGGAAAAGGCTTCCTTGGCTGCAAAGCGCATGGCCAGACATGCAGCCGAGCGGGGACGCGAACGGCAGGCCTCAATTTCGGCCGGAGTAAAGAGCCGCTTCTCAAAACGCACCCCCCAGCGCCCCCAGGCCCGAGCAATCCTTTCGATTTCGATTAAATCCACTCCAATTCCATAAATCATTTTAAACCCGAAAAAAAGCAGCTGAAATTAAGCTCCGTTCAAAGGTGAACCCGGGGCATGTCCTTTTCAATGGTCTCTTAATTTTGCATTTCTCCTGCTGAGTCTAGAGAGGCCGAACCAGCTCCACCATTTCACGGACCGCCCGTTCAATGCCAACCAGAACGGCCCGCGAGATGATGCTATGACCGATGGAGTACTCCTCAGCCTTGGTTTCCAGGCCAACAAACCTTTTTATATTAGTGTAATTAAGACCATGACCGGTGTTAACCCTCAGACCCAAGGCAACGGACAGCTTGATTGCCTCGGCGACGCTGGAAAAAAAACGAGTCGCCTCTGCCTCGTTCCTGGCGTCGGCGTAATGACCGGTGTGGATCTCTACGAAATTGGCGCCCGCGGCCTTGGCTGCTTCGACCTGCTTCGAATCGGCGTCAATGAAAAGGCTGACCAGAATGCCCGCCTCCTGCAAGGCCGTCACGGCCCGGGCCATCTCTTTTTCACGGCCCGCTACATCGAGGCCGCCTTCAGTTGTCAGTTCTTCTCTCTTTTCCGGAACCAGGGTGGACATCTCCGGCTTAATCTCCGCGGCGATCCTGATCATCTCTTCAGTGGCAGCCATCTCCAGGTTGAGTTTTGTCTTGACGGTCTGCCGGAGCAGATTGACATCACGATCCTGAATGTGCCGCCGGTCTTCCCGCAGATGAACGATAATCCCGTCAGCCCCGGCCAGCTCGGCCAGAGCGGCGGCGGCGACAGGGTCGGGTTCATCAATCCCTCTGGCCTGTCGAAGGGTAGCCACATGATCCACATTTACCGATAATAAAGCCACTGCTTTTTCCTCTCTTTCCAAAAAAATGCACCTGGTGCCTTGAAAGGCCAAGTGCTTCGGGATAATAAGCGGGCCGAAGGCAACCGCTCTAGTAGCCTAATGTCCGCCACATTTCTTTGCTCTTGGCCTCCATCCGAGCGGCCTCCTTTGGCGACCCCTCATGATCATAGCCGACTAGATGCAGAATACCATGAATCAGGTAGAAATCCAACATCTCTTCCAGAGTCAATCTTCCCTTCTCCGCCTCAGCGGCGGCTGTTTCCACGGACATGACCACATCCCCGAGGAGCTCGGGATTAATCTGGCTGAAAGATCCTTCTTTCATGGCAAAGGAGATGACATTCGTCGGGCCTTCACGGTTGAGATATTCTTTATTGAGCCGGCTGATCTCGGCGTCATCCACCAGGACAAGGGAAAGCTCAGCCTCAGAATATCCCAAGGCGTCTAAGATCTTCCTGGCCTGCGCCGTTAATCGTTTGATCTTTATCGGGAGAATCTTTTGGCGATTGCTTATATCTATAGCCATTGGCCGCCCTGGGCTGTTGAGGCATCTCTTGAGCCGCTAGTTCGGGGTACTCGATCCGGCGGTGGAAAATACCTGTCAGGATCTTGTTGAAGATGTTGGCGATAAGATGTAAATCCTTGAGCGTCAGCTCGCACTCATCAAGCTGACCGTCAGAAAAGACGTTGTTGATGATCTTTTGGACCATGCCTTGAATACGAGCCGGCGCAGGCTCTACCAGAGTTCGGCAGGCAGCCTCCACGTTATCTGCCAAAAGAACCAGGCCAGCTTCCTTTGTTTGAGGTTTGGGTCCGGGATAACGGTAGTCCTCGACCTCGATTTGAGGGTGAGCCTCACTCTGACCGTCCCGGGCCTTCTGGTAGAAGTAGGTGATGAGGCTGGTGCCATGGTGCTGCTGGATAATGTCAATGATATCCTGGCCGAGCCTGTTCCGCCTGGCCAGCTCCACCCCGTCCTTGATGTGAGAAATAAGGATCAGGCTGGACATGGATGGCGCCAGTTTCTCATGTTTATTATGCCCGGAAACCTGGTTTTCCACGAAATAAAGGGGTTTTTTCAACTTCCCGATGTCATGGTAATGGGCGCTGGCTTTGGCCAGAAGAGGATTGGCCCCGATAGTCTCCGCCGCCGCTTCGACCATGACCCCAACGATAATAGAGTGATGGTATGTCCCCGGAGCCTGAACCATCAAGTCTCTGAGGATAGGGCGGTCCAGATTAGCCAGTTCCATGAGCTTGATGTCCGTGGTGTAACGGAAAATCATCTCAATAAGGGGGGTCAGGCCGGTGACGATAATGCCGGCTAAAAGCCCATTCAGCAGCCCTGCCCCCATATCAATCAGCATTTGGGATGATAGAGAAGTTTCATTATATAAACTCAGACCGAGCAGGATCCCGGCGTTAACCAGGCCGACCAGGATTCCTGACTGGACAATCGCCCCGCGTTCATGAACGCGGCCCACCGAGGCCAGCCCCACGATTGCCCCGACAAGATAATAAAAGGACAGAACAAAGCTGCCTGATAAAAGCCCGGTTAATGTGGAGATGGCAATGGCATAAAGAACGGCTAAAAACGGCCGCAGAAAAATGGCCGCCACCATTCCTCCGGCCGCCAGCGGCATCAGGTAAAGGAGCGTATTCTCTCCGAGTCCGACACCTCCCCTGACCAGAGCCGTACCAACCATGGAAGCCGCTTCGGCCAGGACCAGACTGACCGCCAGAAGGAAGGTCAGAAAAATAAGGTCTTTGTCCTTCAGGCGTGTCCCGGTGAAGCTCTTGAAGCTGGCAGTATAGATCACAGCTAAAAAGATCAGGGCTAGAAGGAAAACACCGCCAAGGCGGAAAAACCCGTCAAACTCGGCGCTGGCGCGGGAAAGGGCCTTAAGCTTCTGTCTGGCCAGTAAATCAACCCTCTCTCCTTCGCGGATGATCATCTCGCCGCGCTTGACCTGGAAAAAGACCGGCGCGGCCTCACGAACCGCTTCCAGTCGGCGTTTCGCTGTTTCCGCCTGGTTCGGCCTCATATTGGGCTGGAGAATCGAGCGGGCTAAGGCAACCATGGCCTTGATCTGGCCGGGCTTGAAATCATCCCGGTACAGAAGAGCCCGGGCCATAACCATTTGCTGAGCCTGTCTTAAGCTCAGGAAGGAACTCAGACTTGAATACGTCTTTTCCCGCTTCGAGAAAATATGACGGACGATGACCCCTTTATCTTCCGGGGCCGCAAGCAGGTCCTGGTCAGCCACAATGCCTCGCTCCAGAAGTTCAGTCACCAATTGGATAACAGCCTTTTCAGACTGAAGAGAGAATTTTATCTGGGAAAAGGAGTTAAAGGCTTTACTTTTAGGGTCCAAGCCAAAGGCGGCATTGAATCGCTTTTTAAACAGACTCAATGTCTGGGCATCAGGCTTGGCCGTAATGTCACCGGGCGCCGGAGGGGCATCCGCAGAAAAGGACTGGTAGAGGTAACGACCCTGGGTAAAGACGCTGCTTACCAGTTCACGAGCACGGGAAGCGGCCTGATCATCCAAATCGAAGATCGGTAAGGAATTACGACTGACCGCCGCTCTTTTGGCCACGGTCGAGGCCTGATCCAGAATCATCAGGTCCTGATCGGCCTTGATGTCCCGGTCGGCGACGTCTCCGACTTGCATCTCTATCTCTCGCGGAGAAAGCCCCGGGAAGGCCAGGAGGGCTAAAAACAGCGCCAGTAAAAGCATGAGGCAGAGGCGCAGCAGGACCGGGTTGACCAGAGGCCCTTGCTTAGCTTTGTTCCGCCGGGCGGTTCCCTTGATCTGGAGGCCCGGGACATGCAGCAGGAGACGGCTCACCTTTCCCTCCCTCTCAACCGCTGCGTGATTATTCTTTTTCAGCCTGTCCTTTCCTGACGGTCTGGGGGCTGTTTTATTCAAAGTTATCATAAGCCTTGATTATATCTCTAACGAGGCGATGCCTGACCACGTCCTTTTCGGAAAAATATATAAAGGCGATACCTCCGATACCAGATAGAATCTGAGCGGCCTCGATGAGTCCGGAGGCCTTGCCTTCGGGCAGGTCTATCTGGGTTATATCTCCGGTAATGACCGCTTTTGAGGTAAAACCGAGGCGGGTCAGGAACATCTTCATCTGTTCACTGGTCGTATTCTGCGCCTCGTCGAGGATGACAAATGAATCGTTCAAGGTGCGGCCTCGCATGAAGGCCAGCGGCGCCACCTCGATCGCTCCTTTGGAAATAAGGCGCGAGGCCTGTTCAAAGTCCATCATGTCGTGCAGGGCATCGTAAAGCGGTCTCAGGTAGGGATTAACCTTCTCGTAAAGGTCACCTGGCAGGAAGCCCAGCTTTTCGCCCGCCTCCACCGCGGGCCTGGCCAGGATGATGCGGTGAATAGAGCCCGCGGTCAGCTCCGCCACAGCCATGGCCATGGCAAGGTAGGTCTTACCTGTGCCGGCCGGGCCGATACCGAAGACGATGTCCTGCTTCCGAATAGCCTCGGTGTAATGTTTTTGAGTCAGGCTCTTGGGGGTGATGACGCTTTTGTTGACCGCGATAAAGACGGTGTCCAGAAATATCTCCTTCAGGCTGACTTTCTCCCCGCTCATCAGGATGCGGACAGCGTAATCCACGTCCTGAGGGTAGAGCGGGTAGCCGTCCTTGAGCAGTTCGTAGAGTTCACTTAGAATTCTGCGCGCCAGGCCGACCTCAATCGGGTCGCCCTCCAGGTACACCGTGCTTCCCCGGGTGTGAATCTTAAGGCCGACCTCAGCCTCTATAAACTTGAGGTGCTTTTCATGTTCACCAAATAAAGCCCTGGCCAGAAGCGTATCCGGGAAAGTAAGTTTATCGGGAGGATCGGTGGGGCCTTCACTCATGTGTAAATTCAACGTTAAACACCTTCGCCCAGGATCTGGATCAAGACGCGCCGTTCTCGCGGGCGGTTATCAAAATCAAGCAGCACGATCTGCTGCCAGGTACCGAGGGCCAAACTTCCTTCAGTCACGGGGATGGATAATGAAGGCTTGAGCAAGGCGGCCCGAACATGGGAATACCCGTTCCCATCACCCCAGCGCAGGTCATGCTCGTAATCCATGCCTTCAGGAGCCAGCCGCTCAATGGTCCGGGCCAGGTCGTTGAGAACGCCGCTTTCGTACTCAATGGTCGTTACAGAAGCTGTCGAACCCGGAACAAAGACCACCAGAATCCCGCTGGTTATCTCACTTTCGGCCAGTTTCTCCTGAACCTGACCGGTCAAATCAATAATGTCGGTCCGGGCTGAGGTTTTTAAAAGCAGTTCATAACTTTTGGCCTGCATCTTCGCCAACCACCTCTATAGGCGGTCTCTTTAGCACATTCTTCTGTCCAAGTGCAAGCCCATTCTTTCACCGCCAAAAAAGCGCTCTGGACCTATGTTTCGAGTTTGCCAGGCCCGGGTCGAAACATCTTGACGGGCCGTCTGGATCTGGTTATTATCAAATAACCTCTCCTCGGCAGGCAGATAAAAATGAACGGCATTGACATCGCCATTCTGGTCATCCTTTGTTTCTTTTTTCTCAAAGGTCTCATTCGAGGGTTTATTAAAGAAATTTTTACCATCGTGGGCCTTCTGATCGCCTTTTTTCTGGCTATCCTGTATTATCCTCAGACAGCCGACTTGCTCGAACAATTTTTCCAAAACCTCTCTTACCGGAACCTCCTGGTCTTAAGCTTCCTTTCCCTCTTCCTGGCCGTTTATATTATCATTATAGTCCTGGCTTTAATCCTGGACAGGTTCGTCAAAGTCACAATGGCAAAACCCATCAACATCCTGCTCGGCGGAGTGGTGGGCTTTGCCAAAGGCATCATCCTGGCCTCTCTTTTATTACTCGTTGTATCCGGCTTTATCGAATCAAATTCAACCATCCTGCGCGAATCTCTGACACGGCCCTACCTTCGCTTCGTTACGACTAGCATGCTAAAACTGATTCCAGCCGACCTGGAAAAGTATTTGGATCTTGAGAAAAAGAAGCTGCCTCAGAAGCTGGAAGGCGATCTTATTGATCTTACCAAATCGAAAGGCGGCCTGAAATTACCAAAAAAGGTACCAGCCCGGCGTCCTTAAAGAATTGAACCAGAGAAACATGACTAGCGCCATGCCTCCCCTGAAACGGATCAGCAGGATCCTTGAGAGCCTTCTCGATCCGAAGCAGGGGTGTCCCTGGGACAGGGAACAAACACCAGCTACACTGAAATCGTACCTGCTCGAAGAAACTTATGAGCTCCTGGCCGCGATTGAGCAAGGAGACATTCCGGCTATCAAAGAGGAACTGGGAGACTGTCTCTTTCTGCTTGCTTTTATGAGCCGTCTTTATGAGGCCGCGGAACAGTTTGATCTGGAGGAGGTCCTGAATGCGGCGGCCGATAAGATCGTTCAGCGTCACCCGCATGTTTTTGGCGAAGCCGAGACCCTGAACCGGGCGAGTGAAGTCAAGAGAAAATGGCATGAACTGAAACAGGCACAAAAACGGCCTGGCCCGTACTTGTCCAGCGTCCCTCAAAACCTCCCAGCCCTAATGCGGGCCCATCGCTTGAGTGAACGGGCCGGCCGGGTCGGTTTCGACTGGAGCCAACCTGCTCAGGTCCTTGAGACCCTGGAAAAGGAAATTGTCGAGCTGAAAGAGGCAGTCAGCGCACAGGATCAGAGCCGGGTGTCAGCGGAACTGGGAGACGTTCTCTTCACACTGACCAATCTGACCCGTCACCTGAAAGTTAACGCCGAGCAGGCCCTGCAGGCTGCCAACAACCGTTTTCAAAAACGTTTTGATTACATAGAAGAGAAGCTGGCCGCCCGAAAACAAAGGCTTGAAGAGGCAACCCTGGCCGAGATGGACCAGATATGGGAGGAGGCAAAGGCCAAAGGCCTGTGATGGCGATCAAGGCGCCGGAAAAACAAAAAAAAGGCGCTAACCCGATTCAGATTGGCGCCCTGAGGATTTGGGGTATATGATGAGCGGATTAGGTTTCAGTCACCGTAATGGCGTCTTCCTCACAGACCTCCACACAGGAATCACACCCTAAACACTCGTCCACGTTGACCGGCTCAGCCTTTCCATCTACCAATTCAAGGACGTCCACCGGGCATACTTCCACACATTCCTCACATCCGACACATTTTTCTTTATCCACTTCTACTTGCCAAGCCATATTCAATTTACCTCCTTACAAGTTAATAAATGTACTAGCCAGACCAGGATCCTTTCGACAGCCTCCTTGCAGGTGAACTCGCAAATCCTTTAAGGCATTGGTCTAATTGACTTGAACTCAAACCTTGGCCCTATCATCTGACAATTCAGCCGGGTATCAACTTCAAGCTTCATTCAGACCGAGAATTCTCAAGACTTCCAAGCCTGAATGCAGGTCAAAGTTGACTCATGACTTTTACAACAGGAGAATTGAGATTGTCAAGGACAAAAAAGTTCCTCGATTAAATAACTCATCTGGTTGATATTATAAATATTTTAACAGGAAAAAGAGCTTGTCTCCGGTGAAACAAGCCCTTTGGAGTGATCGTTGAGAAGCTGAACCCTAGGCCCTGACCTCCTCCTTGACTGCCACGGCTATCTTGTAAAGCACGGTTAAAACCGTAAAACCAATGGCATACACTCCCAGGGTGATGAAAAGCTCAGGAACCGTGGGAGAGTACTCGGTCACTTGGTGCATGGGATTGGGAACAAAACCGCCCGAGATAATCCCGAGTCCCTTATCAATCCAGATGGAGATAAAGATCATTACGCAGGCCAGGCCTAATAACCTTTCATTATGGCGCACCTGCTGAAGAATGAGGAGCAGGATGGCCACGAAGGCGAGCGACATGGAGGCCCACATGTACGGCCTGAGGATACCGTGGCCCTCGAGGCCGAAGAAGAGGTATTTAAAATGGTCCATGTGCTCCGGTATCTGGCTGTAGAACACGGTAAAAACTTCAAGGAAAAAGAAAAAGACGTTTACAATGGCGGCGTAGGTCACGATCCTGGCCAGCATTTGAATGGCTTTGGTGCCTGGGTCGAACTTGGTAAACCTTCTGATGATAAGTGACAGGATGATGAGAAGGGCCGGCCCGCCGGCAAAGGCGGAGGCTAGAAAGCGGGGCGCCATGATGGCTGTGAGCCAGTAACCTCGCCCGGGGAGGCCGGCGAAGAGAAAAGCGGTTACAGTATGGATGCTGATGGCCCAGGGAATTGAGAGATAAATAAGCGGTTTAATCCAGCGCGGGGGCCGAATCCCTTTCCGCTCAGCGGATAGTGTAATCCAGCCGATTACGATATTGAGCAGGAGATATCCATTCAGGACCATGACATCCCAGAACATGATAGAATTGAGCGTGGGATAGAGGAAGATATTTAAAAGCCTGAAAGGCCGGCCCAGGTCCACGAAGACGAACAGCATGCACATCAAGATCGCGGAGACAGCCAGGAATTCGCCCAGGATGGTTATGCGGCCGAACTCCTTGTAATTATGCAGGTAGTAAGGCAGGACGACCATGACCGCCGAGGCGGCCACGCCCACCAGGAAGATGAGCTGGGCGATGTAAATCCCCCAGGAAACGTCCCGGCTCATGCCAGTAGTACCTAAGCCAACATAAAGCTGGTAGAGAAAGCAGATAACTCCCACTCCGATTAAGGCTATTAAAGCGGTCATCCACCCGTAATATTTTTTGCTTCCGAACAAAGGTTTTTCTAGCATAGCGACCTCATATTACATAAAAAATATTTGGTCCGGTTCCAAGACCTGGTTTGCGCCGAATCGAGAACCGCTCCCTCAGGATTTTTCTGACCTCGGAGTTGGGGTCGTCCAGGTCACCAAAGACCAGGGCCTTCTCCTTACATGCCTCCACACATAATGGAATCTTACCGATAGCAAGTCTTTCGGCGCAGAAATTGCATTTCTCCACCACACCCTTGGCCCTGGTCGGGAAATCTGGATTAGTATCATCCAGATAGTTCCGCGGATTAAACCAGTTGAAGCTCCTTGAACCATAGGGACAGGCGGCCATACAAAAACGGCATCCAATGCAGCGATGGAAGTCCATCATGACAACCCCGTCCTCTTTCCGCTTAAATGTCGCCTGTGTCGGGCAAACCCTGACACAAGGAGGATTGTCGCAGTGGTTGCAGAGCACCATAAAAGGCTGGCGCTCTAAACGCTCGGCCAAATGTTCATGCTCCTGGGTCGGGAAGGCATGTTTGAAGTCTTCGTTCCAGATCCATTTTATCTCATGCTTAGCATTATTTATTTCCGGGACATTGTGACCGCGGTGGCAGGCAGTAATGCAGTCACGACAGTCGTCTCTGCACTTCTTCATATCAACGACCATGGCCCAGTGTGTCCCTTCCAGGGCCTCCTGATCCGTGGCGTAGGTTGGCTCACCTGCCTGGACGAGTGAATCTAAAACAGGCTTGGCACCCACTCCCAGCACGGACAGCCCGGCTATTTTCAGGAATTTTCTTCTGCTGCTTTCCATCACGTTTTCCCCTTTTCCGTCAAATGGCAATCCCAGCAATAAGGTAAGACCCCCAGATAGTTGTGACACTTGTCACAAAAATCAGCCTTGCTGGTATGGCAGTCCAAACAGGTATCGGTCAGACTCATTTTAAACGTCTTGCCATTTTTATTGGTATAGATTCGGTTGGCAACACGGACGACGTTGTCTCTCCAATTATTCAAAAGCTGCATGTGGGAAGCCTTCATATAATTCGTCGCCTCCACGCACGCTTTCTGGTCCTTGGGGTAGGGGCGCTCCGGTGTAGTCGAGGCCTTCCCCCGGTTATACCAGAACGGAAACGTTATCAGGATGAGAAAGATAACGAGCCCGGCCGTAATCTTGCCTCCATCATACATCCTCTTCATCCTCCATCTCTCCAAGGGGTTCGCGCCTGAGATCAAGTTCTCTCTTCTTTTCGCCCTTCATTATGAGCGCGTTGCCCAACAGTTCGTGAATGCCGCAGACACCGACCTCAGGAACCCAGTATTCCATCAAGGGTGGGAGAGTCACTCTGTCAATGGCGCAAATGCAGGCTAGCATATTCACGCCGTATTTTTGATGGACATAGTCCACGGCATTGGCCCTGGGGAAACCGGCCCGCAATCTCATCTCCATGTATTCCTCTGTATTCAGACCGGCCCCGCCTCCACAGCAGAATGTCTGCTCCTTGATGGTGTTTTCTGGCATTTCATAAAAATTATTGCAGATATTTTTGATTATGTATCGCGGCTCCTCAAGAAGCCCCATGGCCCTGGCAGGATTGCAGGAGTCATGGAAGGTGACCTTCAGGTGGTCATTGCGGCTCGGGTCCAGTTCCAGCCGGTTGTGCTTGATCAGATCGGCTGTAAATTCAGTGATATGAACCATCTTGGTTGAAGCGGTGTTGTCGAACCTCGTTCCAGTAATCGGGGAAACCGGCACCTCTAAGAAATCTGCCGGGCCGTTCATGGTATCCATGTACTGGTTGACGACGCGCCACATGTGGCCGCATTCACCGCCGAGAATCCATTTGACCCCCAGTCTCTCGGCTTCAGCATACATCTTGGCGTTTAACCTTTTCATGGCCTCATGCGAGGTGAACAGGCCGAAGTTTCCGCCTTCCGAGGCATAGGTGCTCCAGGTGTAATCAAGCCCGAGATACTCGAAGAGCATGATGTAACCCATAAGGGTGTAGATGCCCGGATCTGCGAAGACATCTCCGGAGGGCGTGATGAAAAGAATCTCAGCGCCTTTGCGATTGAAGGTCGGCTCAATCTTGAGGCCGGTGACCTCTTCGATATCCTCAACCATATACATGATATTGTCTTTGAAGGTGTGCGGCTTGAGCCCGAGGTGATTCCCGGTCAAAAAGCAGTTCGCAACCGGTTCGAGGATCCAGTTGATATTGCAGCCGACCTCGGTCAGGAGTTCCCGGCCCAGGATGGTGATTTCCGCCGTATCAATGCCATAGGGGCAGAAGACCGAACAACGCCGGCATTCGGTGCACTGGTAGAAGTAATCGAACCACTCCTTGACCACGTCCATGGTGAGCTCCCTGGCGCCGACCAGCTTCCCTAGTACTTTGCCCGATTTGGTGAAATGGTATTTATAGACCGACCTGAGAAGCTCACCCCTGAGGACAGGCATATTTTTAGGATCGCCGGAGCCGAGAAAGAACTGGCATTTGTCCGCGCAGGCGCCGCACCTGACGCAAATATCCATAAAAAGCCTTAGGGTCCGAAATTTACCCAATCGGTCTTCAAAACCGTCGAGGATGATCTCTTTCCAGTTGTCCGGAAGCTTCCAGTCCTCATCGGTGGGCGACCATTCCCTTGGATTCGGGAGATCAAGGATTTCCAGGGACTGGGGCTTGGTAGGATAGCAAAAACTGCCTGTTTTGAATTCCGCAGGCGTATCCATCCATCCCGTGCGTGGAGGTGTATAGTCTATCTTGGCTAGTTCTTCTGGTGCAGGAATTTCATCTGCCATTTTGTTCAATCCTTTTCTACTGGTATGTCAGCCTCTTTCATTAGCTCTCTAAAATCGTCCTCATACTCCTGGTAGGTATGGACCTTAACCGGGTAATTCCAGGGATTGATATGCCTGATGGCCCGGTTAGTATTTGCCAGGTTCCTGGTGGGACTCAAGAAAATCCCTCCGCTGTGCATCAGCTTACTGAATGGGAAATAGGCAATTAAAACACTGACATAAAACAGGTGGATGTAAAATAGATAGCTCACCCCGCTGATACCGTTTTCAGGCAGCTTGGGATGCAGGCCGGCCAGGCTGACGGCCAGCTCTCTGACGCTGATGACATCTACCTTGAAGAAATACCTCATCAGAATGCCGCTACCCGCGATGCAAAAGATCAGAAAGAGAGGAAAATAATCTGAGGCGAGAGAGATGTACCTGAGCTGCGGCACCACGACCCGGCGCACAAAGAGATAGCTTATGGCTGCAATCAAGGCAACACCGCTCATCATCCATACGGGCAGCCCCACTTCCATAAGCCCGTCCACGGTCTCGAGCCAGGGAATAAAAAAAGGCACCGGATCTAAGAAAAACCTTAAGTGCCTTATAATCACGGTCAAAAAAGCATAATGAAAAACCAGGCCCGCTAGCCAGAGCCATGGAAACCCACCATAAGCAAGCCTCGGGCCCTCTTTCAATTCAGACCTGGTCAGCTTGAACAGCGACCGGAAAACTAAAACCTCCAGCGCCATGCGGATGATTACTTCCAAGAGATTGCTGGGATTTTCAATTCTGTTCCGCTTGATCCAGGGAAGAGACTTCTGCTGGCCGCTGGTAGTGGGGATGCGAAACGGCACGGCAGACTTGCCCCATATTACCATCCGGTAAACGATACCTAAGATAAAAATAATGACAGCAGCGTACGGGATGATAATCCCAAAAAGATATTTGAGGTTCACCGCCGTCGTTCCGATCCAGGGAATCAAACCGATGACAACAACCGCGAAAAGTGAAAAAGCGACGTTCATACTTTGTTACCTCATTATTATGTAAGGCTTTCAGGCTAACTCCCGCCAGCTCCCGGCTTTTTTGACATTGTCCCGCGCCTCGGGCCATGCCCCGTGATCAAGTCTAGCCTGTTCATTTGAAGCTCTTTTATCTTGATCTTGTGAACTTTCTCACGACAGGACATATACACGTCAAAGGCGAGCAGGGCTAAATCGTCAATTCGGGATTCAAGTTCAAGCAACTCCTCAGAGATCCGCTTATCCTGGACCTCTTCATCCAGCTCCGCCCTGATTACCTGTTTGAGCAGGAAGATGAAGTCAAGGGCCGCAGAAGGTGAAAAGTCCTGAACAGCCCTGATCCTAATAATCTTGTCAAGACAGGCGGAGAGCTCATCAGGCTCGGCCTGCCTGTGAAGCGCGTCAAATATGGCTTCTATTTGCGTCGAAGCCGTATACCCTACCGGGTCGGCAAAGCGGTTTTTCTTCTTTTTCATGAATTTGGACATCTCAACCGAATACGTATCCGCGATCAAGGCAAACCACTTTTTAATTATGCCAGACCGTTTTTCCGCTAAAAGGTTTTCTAGGTCCATGTGAAAAATTTCCTATGGGGTTTGAAAAAAGATACCACTGCCCCACGACTCATCTGTTTCAAGCCGCGCACTCCCCGCTGGCCGGGAATAAACAGCGGTCGCACTCAGCGGCATTGATATCATATACCTTTAAATACGTCAACCCGAAAAAAGCTCCGGGGGGCCATCTTGTTTAAACGCAAGGCCTTCAAGCCCAGCCCGGACCGGCCTCTTTCAATCGGCCTGCCGGGCTTCGAGGGCCGCTTGAGCCAGATCCCCGACAATCCTGGTCTCGAGCCTTTTACCCTCATAAAGCAAGAAGCGTCCCTGATCCTCGACCAAGCCCTTAAGATCATCCTCAGCCTCAACCCACGTCATGCGGCCCAGGCACCAGCAGGCCAGGCCCCGCGCGCCAGAATCAGGATCGTTCAGACAATCAAGCACCAAATCACCGGCCTCCTCGACCAGGTCGGGACGAACCGGGGTGACCCGCGCGATGGCCCAGAGTGAGCCTCTCCGGAAGACTTCCTTCTCAATTTTTGAAATCACGATCGGGAAAAAGTCCTCCACCAGGTCCGGGTCATTTACGCAAATTTCGCCCAAGGCTTCGGGCGCGGACCAGCCGATGCTGCCAGAATCGTCATTGATCGTCCAGATCAGCCGGGCAATAACTTTCTCCAACAAAAAAGGATCCTCCCGGGCCACCCAGCCCATGGCTGTAACCGCTCGCCAGCGCATCAGTTCCTCAGTATCGAAAAGCAGCCGGTTGACAGCCCCAACGACCCGGCGATCCCGGGCTAAAAGGGTGAGAAACCCTTCCCGGTCGTTCTTTGCCAGCAGTTTGTAAACCTCAGATTTAAGGCTCATGAGCCGCTTTCCTTTGAGGTCTGCTCACAGCTTCCTTATGTTTGAACGCCAGGTCAATGAGCGCCTCGGCCCAGCGGGTCGTTCCCAAGGCGTGCAGGTGGGTATAAGTCCCGAGAACGTTATTAACGGCCAGCCCGTCCAGTCCTCGATCAAATCCGTAACCCCGCCGGACCTCGAAGACAAGATTCACCTCAGATGGCTCGTATTTCAAAGGCCGCGAGTAATGAAATTCGTGACCAACCAGTTCATGGCCTGCCGCATAGAAAGGGTTGGACTTCACAGCCTTCAGAATCGTATAACCGTGACCCTGTGGCCGACTTTCCAGCCCGAAGGTCACCGGAAACACGCCGGCCATGGGATAGGTCTTCTCCTTGACCACCATCTCCCGGCCCAGGTACATCAAGCCGCCGCACTCAGCGTAAATGGGCAGGCCGGCAGCAGCAGCCCGGTAAAGCTCCCGGCGCAGACCTTCGTTACCCGCCAGAATTTCCGCGTGAGTTTCAGGGAAGCCTCCGCCCAGGTAGAGCGCGTCAACCTCTGGCATGACAGCCATGGACAGAGCTGAGAAAGTGACCAGCTGTGCGCCCAGCCGCTCCAGAAGTTCTAGATTCTCCGGGTAATAAAACTGGAAGGCCGAATCCCGAATGACCCCGATCTTGACCTGGCCCCGAGGTTCAGGGGCTGGTCCGGGCCAGAGGCCGGGTGAGTAATCAAGGTCCGGAGCGCTGAGGGCTAACTCCCATAACCGTTCCAGGTCCAGGTGTTTTTGGGCTAAATCCGCCAGGGTCTTAATAACGACCCCTCCCGCAGGATGTTCCTGCGGCGGGATCAAGCCCAGGTGGCGTTCTGGCAAAAACTGATCCCTGGCCCTGGGGACGGCGCCAAGAATGGACAGACCGGTCTCGGCCTCAATGGTGGATCTGACCAGGGCCTCCTGCCTGGAAGTGGCCACCTGGTTGAGAATCACCCCGCCGATGTGCACCGCGGGATCAAAGTGCAGACATCCCAGCACCACCGCGGCCAGGGTTCGGGTGGCCTTGGTGCAGTCCACGACCAGGACCACGGGCGCGCCAAGAAGCTTGGCCAGGGCGGCGGTGGAATTAGTCCCCGCCTCATCAGTCCCGTCATAGAGGCCGCGGTTTCCTTCGATTAAAGCGCCGTCCAGATCGCGTCCAACCCGGCCGGTAAATGACTGCATCACCTTTTCGGCGGTCATGAGGTAGGCGTCTAGATTAAAACAGGGAAATTGAGCCGCGCGGGCCAACCAGCCGGCGTCAATATAGTCAGGACCTTTTTTAAAAGGCACGAGGCGGCGGCCTTTACTTCGCCAGGCGGCCAGCAGGCCCATGGAAATGGTCGTTTTGCCGCCGCCGCCCCTAAGGGCCGCGACCGCTAAACGAGGGTAGGATACGTTCACTCTTTGTCCGAAGGGAGTTCCAACCAGGTGTGTCCACTATATGTGTAAACAAGCTTTCCTTCTGAGACCAGTACGGAGATGGCCTCTTTCACTTGCCTTTTATCAACCTTAAGCGACCTGGCCAGGGTTCTGGCCAGGTCGCCGGGTTTTATCTTCTTATGGCTCTCAGCCACCAAAATGAAGACTTCTTGTTTCAAGTCTTCGGGATTCATGCCTCTATTCGGTGAACGTGAACTGAGTGGTGTTCCGCCAGGTGGTCATGGCAAAGCGATAGTCGTCAATATGGAAGTGGGTAAATTCAATACCTGTCCTCTTGAAGAACTCCTCCCAGCCAACCCGCTCAATCCAATCACCCATGCGCTCGTAAGGCCGGGCATCGTCTGCGTAAACTTCGACGATGGTTCTGATGGTTTCAACCACTTCAGGCCAGCGCGGCGGATTATTTGGTATAAAAGGCACGGCCAGCTTGGAGAACTTGGGCATGGACCTGGCGTTGGAGACCTTGCCACCGACCCACAGGGCCACGCCGTCCCCGACTGGGTCAGCCAGAGGCATGGCCGGGCACATGGTATAGCAGTTACCGCAGAACATGCAGCGTTCATTATTAACCTGAACCGACTTGACCTGCTTCCCTTCGTCGTTTTCAAAATTATAGGGCCTGATGGCCGCGGTGGGACAGGAAGCGATGGTCGTCGGGACCTCGCATACTTTGAGCAGGCGCTCATGCTCGACCAACGGCGGTTTGCGGTGAACTCCCAGGATAGATATATCCGAGCAATGCACCGCGCCGCACATATTCAGGCAGCAGGCCAGTGAGATGCGGAGCTTGGCGGGTAATCTTTTATCATGAAAATACTCAAAAAGCTCGTCCATAACCGACTTGACGATACCCGAGGCGTCAATGGCCGGGGTATGGCAGTGAATCCATCCCTGGGTATGGATAATGTTGGTAATGCCCGCACCGGTGCCGCCGATGGCGTGGCCGTCGGCCTTGAGCTTGTCCTTCAAAGGCTGGAGTTTGGATTCATCAGAGACCAGAAATTCAATGTTATTCCGGGTGGTGAATCTCAGGAGTCCTTCAGAAAATTCGTCAGCCAGGGCCCCCAGGTCACGCATGTGCAGGGTGCTCATCAAGCGAGTCCCGGCGATACGCACCGTCCAGAGTTTGTCCCCGGTTTCAGAGACGTGCATGAGCACACCAGGTTCTAATTCCTCATGATAAAGCCACTTGCCATAATTCTTTTTGATAAAAGGGGTCCAATTCAAATCGTACTTCGGAGGACCGATATCGGTAATTTTATCTTTCATTGCGTCTGACATATTATACACCTCCTCCTGACCTAGGCCTGGTGCCTGGCCCGGTACTCCTCTAAGTCGCGTTCCCAACCGCCTTCAACGTCCTGTTCCAGGAAGAAGATGTACGGGTTGGACCTTGGCTCTTTAATCATCTGCGGAATGGGATCAATCTCTACCGCATCCAAAAAGGCCCGGTAGCCCAGCCGCTGAATCAGTTCGCCGACGCGTTCACGGTTTTTGCCATTTTCATCCCACCACTCCCAGAGTTTATCAATGAAGTCCTTGAGCTCAGTGTAGTTATCATCCAGGTCGTCGCTGACTTTTTCCATCTTCAGGAAAGGCATAACAACCGCGCTCATCTGGGCGCCCTCGAGAATAGGGGCCTTGGCGCCGATAAGGATGGTGGCGCCGACGTCGGTCCCGGGCCGAAGCGCCTTGGTCATGACATTGATGCAATGCATGCAGCGGGTGCATTTCTTGTTGTTGATTTGAATCTCACCGTCCTGATAAGACATGCACTCGGCCGGACAAAGATCAATGACATATTTCTGGATATCCAGCCCGGCGTCCGCGTAGTTCTGAACCTCTTTCTGGTTGATCCGAATTTCATCCCGCCACGTGCCGATAATGGAACAATCGGCCCGGGCAATGGCTGCGACGCAGTCGTTGGGACATCCAGAAGTCTTGAACTTGAACTTATAAGGCCAGGCCGGGCGGTGCATTTCATCCTGGTAAGTCATGGTGAGATTATAGGTGATGTCCTGGGTGTCGAGACAGGACCACTCACACCGCGCCCTGCCTACGCAGCAGCTCGGGGTCCGTAAGGCTGAACCGGAGCCGCCCAGATCAAAGCCATTGGCGGTCAGGTCCGCAAAACAGGGCTCCAGGGCCTCAGTCCGGCAGCCAAGGAAGATGATGTCACCGGTAGAGCCGTGCATGTTGGTGATCATGCTGCCGTGCTTGTCCCAGATATCGGCCAGGGTCCTCAGCTGCTCAGAGCTGTAAAACTTGCTGGCCGGCTGGTTGATACGCAGGGTGTGAAAGTGCGTAACAGACGGAAATAGATGGGGCACGTCCGAATAACGACCGATCACGCCGCCGCCGTACCCAAAGACACCAACGATTCCGCCGTGTTTCCAGTGACCGATCTTCTGCTCGTAAGACAGCTCGAGCTGACCCAGAAGATCATTGGCCGTGGGACTGCCGCCTTCATCAGCCGCTCGCTTTATATCCTTTACAAAGCTCGGCCACGGCCCTTTTTCGAGTTCATCAAGAAGGGGAGTTTTGTGAGTAATCGGCATAATTACCTCCAGATATTATGTTTAACGTTTCAGGTGCAACCTGAAAAATGATCCTTTAATAAAAAAAAAGCAGTGCCTCTCGATTGAAGAAACCCTAACCTAACCTCCTTCCCATGTTATTTTAAGATTAAGACCCTTAACGGCCTCATTGTGCCTTTATTACAGATTGAATCAACTGCCTGAAATAATGTATTTCAGTCACTATAATTTATCCAGGGAAATATAAATTTCCCTTAGTTTTTTGTCAATGAAAAAATTAAATGAAACTTCACGGTTTCAAGCCAATAGATTCGGAGGGATTTTTCAAATAAAGATACTCTATAAATCCTTCACCCGGGCCATGCGCTTATAAAACTCGGGACTGAAAACTGCCTGACCTAATCCGCGAGAGGGTCTTGCTTGAAGACCGGCGCCAGCTTGATAAAGCGAAGCCCCTATTAATGATCCACAATCGCCAGAATCTATGGACTCAACGATTAGAGGTCCTCAAGATCTCGGGCCCCGGGAAGCATATAATAAGTAGTGCTGCCACTGGACCAGTACTCAAGCGAATGGTCTTCGATCATGCCTTGAACGACCTTCTTAATTTCCTTTTTTTTCAGGCCGATGCCTTTGGCGATGTCACTTAAGTAGTGCATCTTTTTTGACTTTGCCTTCTTTTCCAGCCAGTCAAGTATTTGCTGTTTTATTTCGGCGTCTTCCATCCATTAACCTCCATCGGGCCAGTAGCCCAATTGATGAATGCCTGGACTATATGACCTTCAGGCATAATTGTCAAGGAGCTTGTTAATTTTTTAACAAAATACGAAAAAAATGTAACGGCTTGTAAATATTTTCAACACCGCAAAACGGCTTTATAATTTACCCATTCGCTCCAGGTGCTCCCGGATAAATCCGGCTTCTTTTTCCTTGCCCAGGCGCAAATAGATGTCATGGGCCATCTCCAGATAAGGTACAGCCTTTCCAGGATCATCCTGGCGTTCATAAACATCGGCCAGGCCGACCAGCCCCAGGGCCATGCGGTCTAAATCGCCAAGTTTCTCTGCCAGGGTAATCAGCTCCCGGTAGGAAGCCTCCACATCCGCCGCCGCCCCCTTGGCTTTATACAGGGGGATGATCTTTTCCAGGAAATAAATGGCCCCGACCTTGTCATCATCCTTCTGGCAGAGATCAAGCCCTTTGAGGGCATGATCGAGCGCTTCATCCCAATTTTCCCTCTTTACCACCAGGTCGGCCATTCGATCTAGAACCCAGGCCTGCCCTTGAGGCAGACCCATATCCTGATATATTTTCAAAGATTCCCGGAATAACTCTTCTGCGCTGTCAACCTTTTCCTGCCTCAAGGCCAGATCACCTAAATCAATCAAGGACCGAGCCAGATCTTCTGGCTGACCGCTTTCGCGGCAGAGCTGAGCGCATTGACTCAGAAACTCTTCGGCTGCGTCATAGACCTTTTCATCGAGGTAGATGCGGCCGATTTCATGGAGCGCCCTGGCCTCGGCCACGCGATCTCCTTCAGCCCGGGCAAAATCAAGGTCGTCTTGGAGCTGCTCCATCTGTTCGAGCCGATCCACAGGCCTTGCCTCTCTAACCCCGCGCGGCTTCTATTTTCCGGCCGACTTCAGGATCAACCGGATATTTCAGGCGCACCGCCTGGCGGTAATGCTCGGAAGCCTTGTTCGGGTCTCCTTTTTCCAGATAGGCCAGGGCCAGGTTGTAATGGGCCAAGGCGAAGTTATCGTCCTTTTCAAGGATCTTTTCATACCGGGCAATGACCCCATCCAGGTCCCCCTGCCGCTCCAGGACGCGCGCCAGAGACAGCTGCGCCGGAATCAACTCCGGATCTAATTCAATGGCCTTCTCAAAGGCCTGAGCCGATTCTTCAAGGCGATCCTGGAGCATCCGGGCAAAACCGATGTTGTTATATGCCAGGATGGCTCGCGGATTGATAGCCAGCGCCTTCTCATTTTCAGCAATGGCTTCATCCAGCTTCTTTTGCTTGAGATAGAGACCTCCCAGGTTGATATGGGCCTCAACCATATCAGGGTCCAGTTCCAGGGCCATTTTGAATGCAAATTCAGCGTCTTCGATCTGGCCTTTCTGCATAAAGGCCAAACCCAGATTATAATGAGCGGTTGGGTTTCGGGGTCTGGCCCCGATAAACTGCTTGAGACGGTCAATCAGACCCTCCAGTTTAATTTGCTCGTCAAATGTCATGGTTGCTCCTTAAAAACCACGTCAGTATTAATTGCGCATTTGAATGGACGTTTGGCCGTCATCGGTCAGGTTTCAGCCATCAATATTAAGCTAGGTCTGAATGTAACAGCTGAAAGCTGATAGCTGAAAGTGAAGAACAAATGACCTAATCGGGCATGATCTTGACCCAAACCTTCCGTCTTCTAGGCCCGTCGAATTCACACAGGAAGATATGCTGCCACCTTCCTAATTGCAACCGGCCGTTTTCGAGCAGGATGGTTTGGGACGGCCCCAGCAGGGACGATTTAATATGGGCTGGCGAATTGCCTTCCCCATGTTTGTAAGCCCTTTTCCAAGGCACGATTTCATTGAGCGTTTCGATGATATCCATTCTAACGGCAGGGTCAGCTCCTTCGTTGATAGTCACCGCGGCGGTGGTATGGGAGGTGTAGACGATAACAAGACCGCTTTTAACTCCAGCCCCGGCCACCTCGTCCTGGACCTTTTTCGTGATATCAATCATCTCCGTTCTCTGGCCGGTCTGAACCGCAATTTCAACAGCCATGGTCATCCCCTTTCATTTCAACTCTTAATTCCGGCCGGAAGAATCAGGCCTGACTCCGAGCGCTCAAACCGATCCTCCACCGTGTCGGTCTTCGGAGCCTGTGAAAGGATCCGATCAAAGGAATCCCGGACCAGGCTCTGGATGAAGTCAAAACGGCGCTGAGCGCCGGCCTGGATATTCGAATCCAAAGCCAAAGCCAGAGCCAGAGCCCCTTCGGCCAGGTTCTTTTCTTCTGCCTGCCAGAGAAGAAGGGCCGTCTCCTCCAGGCAGCGTTTCAGGACGGCCCTTTTCTCCGGTCCAAAGATTTCCCTCTCTGCCTGCTCGTAAACGGCCTGCCGTCGTTCGGCCTTTTGATGTTCGGACAAAACCAGCACGGACTCCTCGATCTCGTCAAGCTTTTTAAAGTACGGTTTTAGTTCTTCCCCCAGAAAAAAACCGTTCAGGAATTTATGGTCCAGGAGGCGCGCGGCCGTCGTCCTGAGGTTGACCTTGTCTTTAAGGTGTTCTGCCTCAATCAGTTCATAGATCAGGGGCCGGTCAGGAAGAGGCACAACCCCGGCCAGGGGGATAAATTTTTCATACTCTTGAGGCAGTACGCGGCCAAGATCAATGGTCCGGGCTGCGGCCTCGGCCAGAACAAAGCGAACCTGGCCCGGAGGGACCTCAATCAGGGTATCCGCCTCCTGACTGATCAGGTTCTTGAGATGACGCCTGAACCCAGCTCCAGTCAGGTCAATAAACTCAAATGATTCAAGGCCCTGGGAATGGCTGGCCACAAAGCTGGCGCAGTTGATACCTATGGTTTGAGCTGGCAGGGCCAGCAGCCCGAAGCGGATGTTCAGTAATTCGTATGCAGTCAAAAAACCCTGGGCTGGCCTGGATTCCCGCGGCTGGAGCAGCGATGCGCCTTTATCCAGCACTCCTTCGTCCGCCTTGACACCGGCCTGCTCTAGGCGGTAAATGGCCCTCCTGACAGCGCGGGAGACGGCCCTTTCCTTTAAGTCCGGTTTCAGCCGGTAGAGGAAATTTAACACCTCAACCCTGGGCTGGCTTCCCAAGAGGTGGATCAAATCGGATTCGTATCCGGCCAGGCCTGCGGTCGCAGTTTGGAAGAGGTTCAGCGCATCGCCAGCAGGTATCTTTTGGAGGAGCTGTGTCAGCGTTTCTTCAAGCCTGCCTTTCACTTCCGGCGGCAGGTTCGATTTTGCCTTTTTGCGGCGTTTGGCCATCCTTTCTCCATGCGTCTTCTCAGAGTTTCAGTGTCTTACAGCTTTTCACCTCATGTAATCCTAATTTACCGTAAAGAACAGCCCCTGGCTACCCAAAAATACCCGGCGGGAATTTACAATAAGGAACATATTCTCGAACTTCACCCTGATTGACCTTGACCGCAGGCACAAGCTCCGGTATGCTCGCGGCCAAAAATAAGCACCTCAGAGGGGTATGATGAAGATCGCTCAAGACCTCTATTTTTATCCCTGGGAAAGCTACACGCAGAACAACTGCAACAGCATTATGATCACCGGGAAGGTCAAGGCCCTGATTGACCCCGGCCACCAGGCCCTTTTTTCTAATCTGGCCGGGCAATTGGAAAGGGATGGGATTGATGTCAAGGCCTTGGACCTGATCATCAATACTCACAGCCACCCGGATCACTTTGAAGCCAGCGCCTCCCTGGCCCGCCATGGCGCTCGGGTGGCCATGCATCCTGATGGTGAAAATTATCTAAAAAAAATCGGGCCCGCGTTTTCCCAGGCTCTCGGGCAAAAGATGCCTGATTACAACATTGACCTGAACCTGGTGGAAGGCGAACTTGAGCTGGGAGAAAAACAGCTTTACGTGTATCACACCCCAGGCCACTCGCCTGGAAGCATCTGCCTTTACTGGCCTGACCAGAAGGTGCTCATCTCCGGGGACCTGATTTTCGCCCAGGGGGTGGGCCGAACCGATTTCCCCGGCGGGGACGGCGCCAAGCTGAAAGAAAACATTAAGCGCATGGCCGAACTGGACATTGAAATCCTCCTTCCGGGACACGGCCCGCTGGTAACGGGCGCAGAAGAAGTCAGGCGGAACTTCCAATTTATCCAGCAGGTCTATTTTCCGATGCTCTAAACTCAGCCACTCGGTAAACGCTCGGTCAAGGCTGCCTTGGCCTGATTCAGTCGGGCTTCAAACTGAGTCTTCATGCCAGTCCGGGCTTCCGCCCAGGCAGGGTCCTGATCAACCTTGGGTAGAACCGCGGACCCGGAGATACCCTGATGCTTGAGTTCCTCCAGGATCTTTTTCCGGTAGGCCAGGGTAAGCTCTATAATGCTCCGGTCATATTCCTGAAGAAGGTCCTCAATCCTTTGGATTATATGGCCTAAAGAGGCAGCAGTTAAGTGCTTCATGCCAGCCAGGATTGAGTCGTTTTCCTTGCCGATGAGTAAACCCTGCACCATGAGTTTCAGTAAGGCCTGCCGAAACGCCGGGGTATCCCTGTCCCCCAGATCCTGCAAAGTCTGAGGCAGGCTCTCCGGTTTGATCCGGCCTTCTTCGAGCTTGAGCAGGAGGCGGCGCGCCCTGTCCGACCACTCTTTTTCCTGGGCTTCTTTCTTTTCCTCCTCAGACTGGACCAGGTGCCTGGTCTTTTCCATGACCAGGTCCAGCGTGCTTTTAATCTCGGCCATAAGCCATTCTCCGGTAGAACTAATCTCGAACTACCCGATTATTAAGGGAAAACCTCTCTTGAGAAGTTTCCCCTAATAAACACCAGGAAGGCCGCGGCCGTTCGTGCAGACACCGTCATGGCCATCCTTATTTCAACCAGGAAAGATTAATATTCTCTGGGCAGTTCGTTGAGCTGGGCCTTGGTAAAAACAGGGCCGTCTTTGCATACATACTCCGGCCCGACATTACAGCGTCCGCAAATGCCGATGCCGCATTTCATCCGGTTTTCCAGGCTCATGATGACGTCCTCATCGGCAAACCCAAGCTTCTCCACAACCGGCTGCGTGAACTTAATCATGATCGGCGGCCCGCAGACCAAAGCGACGGCATTCTCAGAACCGGGGTTGGCCTCTTCAAGCACGGCCGGCACCAGCCCCACCAGGCCGTCCCAGTCAGGATGTTCACGGTCTATGGTGATATACGGGTCTATATCGTCCCGTTTCTGCCAGGCGCGCCATTCGTCCTTGTAAAGCAGCATGCCCGGTGTTCGCGCGCCGTAAACGAAAGTAATTTTCCCATATTTGTCGCGGTTGGCCGGATCCAGCATCCAGGTGATGGTCGAGCGGAGGGTGGTTACGGCAAATCCACCGGCGACAATAACGATATCCCGGCCTTCCATATCCTTTAAGGGGTAAGAATTACCTAAAGGACCGCGCACGCCCATGATATCGCCCTCTTTCATGTTGTGAAGGGCTGAACTGACCGCGCCAACCTTGTTGACTGTAAAAAGCAGATGCCCCTTTTCCGTGGGCGAAGAGGCGATGCCGATGGGAATCTCCCCGTACCCGGCCAGCGACAGTTCGGCAAACTGGCCGGGCGTGTAATCGAAAGCCTTGTCATCCTCAGGGTTGAGGAATACCAGACGGAAACTCCTGAGGTTCTTATCTTCGGTTTCGACAATAACCTTGTCTATCCTGACCGGATAGGGCTTATATGGATTGCTCACTTCCTTCCCTCACTGTTTTCAGGCGTTCATGTCGCGGACTACGTCCCGAACATCAATATTGACCGGACAGAGCATGATACAGCGGCCGCAGCCGACGCACCCGATATCTCCGCCCCTCTTCATGGGAATATACTTGAACTTGTGCATGAATCGCTGCCTGACGCGCGAGGTCTTGTCCGCACGGGGATTATGTCCTGATCCATGCTGGGTGAAAAGCCAGGACATGCAGGTGTCCCAGTTACGAATCCGATCACCGACTTTTCCGGCCACCTCGTCCTGAATGTCGAAACAATGACAGGTTGGACAGACAAAGGTGCAGACCCCGCAGTTAAGGCATCTCTCCTGGACCACCTCCCAGTGAGGGGCCTCGTATAGCTCCATAACTGTCTTTTCATCAATCTTATCAGTCGAAATCCGGCTGCTGATAGCCGCCTCGGCCTGCTCTTTTATGCGGGCTGCCTCCTGAGAAGTCTTGTCGTCGGCTTCGGCCAGTCCTTCGGCCTTATCCAGGGCCTGCTGCCCTTTTTCGGTCAGAGGCTTAAACAGCAGGGTCTCGCCCAGATCGCAGGCCAGGACATCAAGACCTTCCTCGCTAAAAGGACCTCCGCCGACGCTGAGGCAGAAGCAGGTTGGGCATGGATTCTGGCAGCCCAGGCCGATGAGGGTCGTGGCTTCCCGTCTGGCGAACCAGTAGGAGTCGGTGTATTGATCGTTCTTAAAAATCCTGTCCAGAATGACAAAGGCCCTAGCGTCACAGGGACGGATACCAAAAACAAGACGCGGCTCCGGTTCAGTCGCGATATCTTTTAAGATAAAGGCGTCTGCCGCAGCAGGATCGGTTGAATACTCAAACATCCGTTCTGACTGTGGGAAAAAGAAGTCTTTGGGCGACAGGAGAGTATTCTGGAAGTCAAGCAAAACCTTGCCTTGGTTCGAAGCAAATTTGACCTCCTGACCTTCCCTGCTTGGAGTGAAAACCTTGTATGAACCACTTAATGACTTGATGAAATCAGCCAGGGCGCTTTTTTTCAGGATCATATCGGCCATACGCGTTGTCCTTACTTGATGAAATCCTGTGGGTCGTCAGGGCGATAAACCGTCAGGGGGGGCTGGATATCCGGAGATAACCCGGCTTCATAACCATAAAGTTCTTTGACGTCCATTTCCAAGCGGCGGGTAAACTGCCTGACCTTAATATTCATGGGACAGGCCGCTTCGCAGGCCCCGCAGTCGGTGCACCGGCCCGCGCAGTGAAAGGCCCGCAGGATATGAAACGTCATCTTGTCCCGGGGATCAATGGACTTGCCCAGCCACTGAGGCATATGTTCGTCCACAAAACAGACGGCACAGTAACACAGGGGGCAGGCATCCCGGCAGGCGTAACAGCGAATGCAGGGTTCGATCAGCTTCTCAAAATAGTCGAAGCGTTCGCTGTTCGGTCTGGTCAGGAATTCCTTGATGTCCTCATATGGGTCCAGGCCTTCCTGTTCAGGCACCGGGTCCGTGACGAGCTCGTCATAAAGCGGCGGGTTGCGGTATGCACAGCTCCTGCAATTCTGGCGCAGGACCTCGGTGCGCTCCATGGTGGTTTCAAAGCCCTGACCTTTGACAATCAACCTGCCATCGGCCTCAATGGCCTCCTCGATCAAACGTCCTTCCCGCTCATAAACGAGTCCCGGGTCAATCATGCCTTGACAAGGCACGCCGATGATGTAGACCTGATCCCGTTTGATCTGGTTTTCAACGATGTGGTTCACGATGTTCCGGGCGTCACAGCCCTTGGCCACCACTGCGACGCGGTCCTGGCGCTGCGGCAGGAAGTTGGCCAGGTTGATCCGACCGTGGGAATCCCAGATGAAATTCTCGGCCTCCTCCGGCGTGCGGGCAAAATAAGGCGCATTTTTGAGCGGTACGGTCCCGGCCCGATATCCAAGCACCACGTCCACACGGCCCTCGGAAAGGAGCCGCTTTGCAATCTCACGTATCTTTTTCGTCCGTTCTTCCATATTAGGCCACCTTAACCCTGTCCTTGGCAAACCGCTTATTTGGACCGGCCGCCTTGACCGCCTTGATGACTTCCGTGGCCACCCGGGCGAACTTCGCACCTTCGGCCGAAGAAATCCAGGAAAAGTGCAGGCGCCCCGGTTCCAGTCCCACGAAGCTGAGCAGATCATTGAACAGGGCGAACTTCCGCCGGGCATAATAATTCCCAGCCAGATAATGGCAGTCCCCGGGATGACACCCGGAGACCCATACGCCATCCGCGCCTCGACGAAAGGCTTCCAGGATGAATTTGGGGCTCATGCGGCCGGTGCATGGAATCCGAATAACGCGGATATTGGGCGGGTAAGGCATGCGGCTGACCCCGGCTAAATCCGCGGCCCCGTAACTGCACCAATTACAAAGAAAGGCTATGATCTTAGGCTGAAATTCCTCTATATTTGTCTCCGTTGTCATCTCATCACCTTCAGGAAGCGGCAATCTGAGCGAAAATATCGGCGTTGGTAAAACCCTTTAGAGATGGAGCTCCGGAACGGCAGGATGAGACGCAGGTGCCGCAGCCTTTGCAGAGCGCTTCGTTTGCCACGGCTTTTTCATTCTCGTCCAGCTCAATGGCATTAAAAGGACAGACCTCAATACAAACCATGCAGCCGGTGCATCGAACCTGGTTGATTTCAACCACCGTGCCTCCGACCATGAGGCTGGCCGAACTAAGAATAGTAGTGGCCCGTGAAGCCGCTGCCTGGGCCTGAGCGATGGATTCCTCGATCGGTTTGGGATAATGGGACAGACCGGCCATGAATACACCGTCGGTCGCGAAGTCCACCGGCCGGAGTTTCTGGTGGGCTTCCAGAAACCAGCCGTCCGCGTCAAGAGGCACCTTGAACATCTGGGCCAGTTCATTATCACGGTGGCTGATGATGGCTGAGGCCAGAACGAGGTAATCGGGTTTAATGATGACCTCCCGCTGCATAATGGGATCAATGACGCCCACCTGCAGGTCTGAACCGCTCAGGCTGACCTGAGGCTTACTATCCAGGCTGTAGCGGATGAAGATGACCCCCTTGGCCCGCGCCTCACGATAGAGGTCTTCACGTTCGCCAAAGGTTCGGATATCCCGGTAAAGGATATAGACCGAAGCCTCCGGATTGCGCTTCTTGATCTCTAGGGCGCTCATGACGGAGTGCGTACAGCAGACCTTGGAACAGTACATCCGCTCCGGCTCACGCGAACCGACACACTGGATAAAGACCATTGACTCGGCCTTTTTAAGCCCTGGGTCGTTATTCATGAATTTGGAGTCCATCTCCAGGGAAGTCAGAACGCGGGGATCCTGCCCGTAAAGGTACTCCCCTGGTTCGAGCTCACCGGCGCCGGTGGCGATAATGGCTGCGCCATGCGTGACCTCGGTCCCGTTGGAAAGCGTTGATTTAAAATTCCCAACAAAACCATCCAGGTTATCCACGGTGGCGCCCAGATGAAGGGCTATCTTGTCATCCGCCTTGACCTCATCGGCCAGCGATTTCACAAAGGCTGAAATATTCTCGCCGGTGGCGGTCTGATAGAGCTTATTGGCTTGACCGCCAAGCTCCTCACTCTTTTCCACGAGGTCAACCTTGAAGCCCTGGGCCGAAAGATACTTAGCCGCGGTCATGCCGGCCACCCCGCCGCCGATGACCAGGGCGGAGTGTTCCACGTTGATGGTTGTTTCCTGAAGTGACACCAGAAGCGCCGCTTTAGCCACCGCCATGCGCACGAGGTCCTTGGCCTTCTCGGTGGCCGCCTCGGGTTCTGCAAAGTGGACCCAGGAATCCTGATTGCGGATATTGGCCATCTCAAAGAGATACTTGTTCAATCCCGCCTCGATCATAGTCTCCTGAAAGAGGGGTTCATGGGTCTGGGGCGTGCAGGCCGCGACCACGATACGGTTCAGGTTCTTCTCCTTAATGACTTCGGCCATTTTGTCCTGAGTATCCTGAGAACAGGTGAAGAGATTTTCCTCAACATACTCGACAAACGGCAGGGTGCGAGCATACTCGGCCACAGAAGGCACGTCCACGACACCGGCGATGTTGATACCGCAGTCGCAAACAAAAACACCAATCTGGGGCGGCTCACCCATCACGTCCCTTTGTGGCGGCGTTACTTTTTCCCTGGTCTGAGTGTTCCTGACGTCTGCCAGTCGGGCTGAAGCAGCGCCAGCCGCGGCGCTGGCCTCCATGACTGACTGAGGAATGTCCTTGGGACCGGTCATGACGCCACAGGCATAAATGCCGGGGCGGCTGGTGGCTACCGGCGTAAAGGAGGAAGTCCGGGTAAAGTTATAATGGTCTAACTCCACATCCAGACGCTCAACCAGGTCAATCGTTTCCTGAGGAATTTCGAGACCGTGCGAGAGCACGACCATCTCGAATTCCTCATCCAGCACCTGCCCGTCTTCAGTGGCGTAGCGCAAAGAGAGGTTGCCGCTCTCAGGCACTGGACTCACGGTATGAACCCGGCAGCGGACGAACTGGATTCCGGCCTGTTTGGCTTTTTCATAGTAGCGCTCAAAATCTTTGCCCACGGCGCGCATGTCCATGAAAAAGATGGTTATGTCCAGGTCACTGCCAGCGTGTTCCTTGGCGATAAGCGCCTCTTTCAGGGCGTACATGCAGCAGACACTGGAACAGTATCCATGATCGCATTGGTTGATGTCCCTCGACCCGATACACTGCAGGAAGGCGAGGGTAGCCGGCTCCTTTTGATCACCGGGTCTTGTGAGATGGCCCGTTGTCGGCCCGCCTGCAGAAAGCAGCCTTTCAAGTTCCAAAGCCGTGATGACGTTGGGATGGCTGGCATAAGAATATGTATTAAAGAGACTCGGATCAAAGGGCTTGGAGCCCGGGGCGAGGATGAGTGAACCAACCTCGATCTCGATATTTTCGTCCTGCATGGCGTGGGTGACGCGGGTTACGGCTTCGGCCTGACAGGCCGCCACGCAGCGGAAGCACTCGCAGCAGATGCCGCAGGAGATGCACCGGGCCGCTTCTGCCTTGCCCAATTCAGGATCAAAGCCCAGTTCAACCTCCTCAAAACCCTTGAGCCGCTCCTCAACCGGAAGACTGGGCATCTTAAGCCTGGGCTTCTTTTTCTCCTCCACCGGAATATCACGCCAGCGGCGC